>NZ_JAGGQX010000105.1:0-6116 GCF_018613095.1 Bacillus sp. ISL-75 | reverse complement strand
CGCTTCATGGATGGCTAACGGGGCAGGTTACTTGAATAAGGAATCGGAAAATATAGTATAGAAAACTCGCCAATATACCTGTGGCGAGTTTTGATTTTTTGTATGCCTATATCAAAGTAAAACAACTGTCATTTTAGTTTATAACTTTGGGAAAGCACCTCATAACGGGCAGAAGAATTATAAATTTTTGACTTAGAGTGAACTCTAAGTATTACTCTTACTTTGTGTCACATTAATATAGAAAGAAGAAATAGACAAATCAGAATTAATGGAGGGGTTTTATTGACATATTCTATTGGAGAATTTTCTAAAATCGTTGGGTTAAGTGAACATACATTGAGGTTTTATGAAAAGGAAGGGTTAATAAAAGTAAACAGAGACGATAACAATGTCAGAATCTACTCGGATGAAAATAAATTATGGATTGAATCTTTGCTCCACCTAAAAAATACGGGGATGTCTCTAAAAGACATGAAGCAATTTGCGATGTGGGGGCATATTGGAGATGAAACAATGGAAGAACGGTTAGCTTTACTTAAAAATCATCGAAAAAAAGTAGTGGAGGAATTTGAGAAGCTTCGTCAAAGTTTAGAGCATCTGGATAATAAAATTAATTTTTATGAAAATGAATTAGGAGACTGTTTCTCTAAAAATTAAGCAGCCAGTTGTTTTTTTCATTTGCGTCTTTTTGATAAACCTCGTACAGACAGCTTTCGAAAACGTCTTTTTATCGAAAAAATAAAAATAAAAACACTTGCCTTAGAGTACTCTCTAAGGATTAACCTATTTTTGCACCATTTTATACACCTTTACAAAATAGTGCAAAACTAATAGAACAAGAAAGAGGTTAAAAAATGAACTCAAAATATAGCAACTTATTTGCACCATTTACATTTAAAAATGGTATCACCATAAAAAATAGAGTCGTTATGGCACCAATGACAACTTGGAGCAGTAATGATGATTACACCGTTTCAGATGAAGAAGTAGAATATTATAAAAAAAGAGTCAATGGAGTAGGACTTGTTATCACAGGATGTACTCATGTTCAACCAAACGGTATAGGTTTTACGCATGAATTTGCAGCTTATGACGATCAATTTATTCCAAGTCTACGGAAATTGGCGGATGCGGCGAAAAGTGGAGGAGCTCCTGCGTTACTTCAAATTTTCCATGCAGGCAACAAAGCACTGCCATCTTTAACTCCAAATGGTGAGGTGGTCAGTTCCAGTGCTGTAGAGACTGAAGCTACAGCATTTGCTCCTTCAGTATTACCTAGAGAACTTTCAAATGATGAAATACTGGAAGTAATTCGTGCGTTTGGAGAAACAACCAGACGAGCTATTGAAGCTGGTTTTGATGGTGTTGAAGTTCATGGTGCACACGGATTTCTACTTCAAAACTTCTTCTCTCCTTTCTTCAATAGACGTGAGGATGAATGGGGTGGCTCTCTAGAAAATCGTTTGCGTTTACCATTGGCAGTCATTCAGGAAATGAAAAATGTGATTAAGAATCATGCAACAAAGCCGTTTATTTTCGGATACAGAATATCACCTGAAGAACAAGGCGGTTATGGGATGGAAGATGCCTATGAATTAATTGACCGTCTGGTTGAACAGGATTTGGATTACATCCATGTATCGCTTGATGATGTATCTTCAAAACCAAGAGGTATTGAAGATGGAAAAACACGGCTTGAATTAATTGTTGAACATGTAAACGGCAGAGTTCCTGTAATGGCTGCAGGATCTATGGTAACTGCTGATGATGTTGCATCTGCATTAGATAAGGGTATATCCCTAACAGCAGTTGGTCATACGTTAATCATGAATCCAGACTGGGTAGAAAAGGTTCAGAATGGAAAAGAAACTGAAATTAAGACAGCAATTAAGACTTCACAAGTGAGCGAACTTGAGCTTCCAGAAAAACTTTGGGGGATAATTCAAGCTTCAGGTCCATGGTTTAAGATCGAAGATTAAAATTGAAAAGAAAAGAAAAGTTACTGTTTTTCAGCCCCGCTTTTTTTGGGGCTGCTTATTTGGTATTTAAGACATTAATACAATCAAAATGGAGATTGAATTCTAAGCTTGAGAAGCTTTGTACTTAAACAAACTGGGTGCTTTAGTTAAGGAGATGATCGCTGCGGCGGTCATTTTTTCTTGTTGAATTAAAGCAGCAGAATAGTTTAAGTGTACATCTTCACAAAGTTAACAAGTCGATGCCCTAATAAGGAACATCGACGTGCGGTATCAATAATTAATGAGTAATCGGCTTTTTATCATTTAACAACAAAGGGCAGGTCGAATTAACAATTTTATTTTTTTGCCAATTGGAAGGATTTGTGTCATCTGGGATTATACCATTTATAATGTCACGGTAGTGTTTCTCTTTATTAGTAATATATTCTGCCATTGATTTTATTTCTTCTAATTGAGCTAGAACTAATTCTTTTTGCTTTACTATTATTTCATATCGGTCCTGAATAGTAGTACCGCCTTCCAAACACAGGTCTACATATTTTTTGATATCTTCTACTGACATACCACATTTTTTTAATTTTTTTGCACCTGAAAGCCATTGTATAGAGTCGTCATTAAAGATTCGATTATTATTTTTATCACGTTGTAAACTTGGAACTAATCCCTTATCAGTATAAAAGCGAACAGTGTGTTGAGTTAAATCAAGTAATTTGGCAACTTCTTTTACAGTGTACATGTTAGCCCTCCTTATATTTCAATGACATATTTAATATTATATAATTGGCTTCGTGTAACACGAATATTGTAAAGTGATAATACTTTAATTTCTTACGATTGTAAACCCCATATGCTGTTCAAAAAAATGGATTTCGTATTCTTGACTTCGTGTAACACGAAGGGTGTATAGTAACAAATGTTAAAGGTTCTGAATTAATCTCATAATAAATCATGTAGGTTAAGGGAGCTCACAAAAGAATTTAAATAGAGAATTACTACAGAATTACAAAGGAGGGTAATAAAAGTGATTAAAACTATTGACCTCGTGTAACACGAAGGTGTTAAAGTGATAATACTTTAAGTTCTCAAGATTGTAAACCCCAAATGCAGAACAAAAAAGTGAATTTTAAATTATTGACTTCGTGTAACACGAAGGTTGTATAGTTACAATTGTTTAATACTCAAATTATAAATTCTTATGATAAGTCATGCCATGTAAAGCAATTTATAAGAAAAGCAACTTAAAGAAGTATTAAAAAAAGTGAAATAAACAGTTGCGACAGTATATTAACGAGGCTGTCACAGCCGTTAGATTATTAGGAGGTTTCATCATGTCAAAAATATCCACCAACTCCGATCGCCGGATGACCCCGGCGAAAACAATCATCTTCGCGATTGCCGCAGGGCTGGCAGTCGGGAATCTTTATTTGTCTCAACCGCTGTTCCAGATTATCGCCTCGTCTCTCGGCGTCTCATCATCGACCGCTGCGATGCTGGTAACCGTCACCCAGTTTGGATACGCGCTTGGGATATTCCTCCTAGTGCCACTAGGTGATGTTCTTAATTTACGTCGGCTAATTCCACTGATTCTGAGTCTATCAGCAGTGATGCTTATGGTCTCCGCCATAGCACCGACTTTCTCCGTCCTACTAGCAGCGCTCGGCGGCTTAGGATTGACCACTGTCTCTGCACAGCTTCTGACTCCATTAGCCAGTGAACTGGCTGAGCCTGAGCGACGTGGACGAGTAGTCAGCACGGTCGCTTCGGGAGCTCTAATCGGTATTCTACTTTCACGCACTATTAGCGGCTTAGTAGCCGATCTTCTCGGGTGGAGGGCGATATTTGAAATTGCAGCAGGTGTCGCAATTATTCTTGCTGTCATACTGTACAAAATCATTCCGCCACGCGAACCACGCGAACATATTTCCTACCCACGTCTTTTAGGATCAGTGTTCACCACCGTGGCACGTCATCGTGCAGTGACCCCGACGTTGGTCATTTCCGCAGCGAACTTCACCGTGTTCTCACTGTTTTGGACATCATTAACTTATCTGCTAACAGCGGAGCCATTCTCTTACTCGGCAGGTCAGATAGGGCTCTTGGGACTTGCTGGCTTAGCTGGTGCTCTTGCTGCAAGGCGTGCAGGTGTCTTGCACGACCGTGGCTGGTCCGTTCCTGCTGCAGGAGGCGCCTTAGCGTTACTCGCATTGTCACTGATTGCGGCTTGGGTTTTGAAAAGTTCAATCATTGGACTGATTATCGTTGTTATTGTCTTAGATATCGCTACGCAGACCAACCTTGTTTTGGGACAGACCCGTCTCCTCGCTCTTCCTGGTTCTGCACGAAGCCGTCTGAACACGGCTTTCGTAGTGAGTAACTTTCTTGGAGGTGCGATAGGTTCGGTCATTGCTGGTCCACTTTGGGCATTCGGCGGTTGGACCGCGATTATGGTCGCTGCCCTGGTCATTACCCTCGTTGGACTCATCATCTGGTCCGCTTTACGTACCCGCCTGTCCGACGCGACTTGATTAATGGATTGTATGAAAAGTAGAGTCCTAAAGGGAGGTGGTGGCTTCATTGATAATTTGCTGGATTTGTTAAAAACAGGTAAATAAATTTGGAGGTGAATGAAAATGGCAAAAATTTTCATTTCAGGATCGTCAACAGGTCTTGGTGCATTGGCAGCTAAAGAGCTAATTGCTCAAGGAAATGAAGTAGTTTTACATGCACGCAATGAAGCTCGTGCAAAAGAGGCTTTAAAAGAAAATCCTGGTGCTACTCAGGTGGTCATTGGAGACCTGGGAAAGAAAGAAGAAATTCTCTCAGTGGCTAAACAAGTCAATCAATTCGGTCGATTTGATGTCATTATTCATAATGCAGGAGTTTACACGACAGATGCTCGTTTAACCTACACAGTGAATATTGAAGCGCCTTATCTTTTAACTAGCCTTATTGAGAAACCTAAACGGATTATTTATGTCTCATCTGGCATGCATCGCGGCTCTAGATTGAACATTGATCAATTAGAACAAGAAACAGATTATTCAAGTTCCAAATTAGCCTTGTTATTACTGATGAAAGCGGTCAGTCGTTTATGGACAGATGTCCTTGTCAATGCAGTTGATCCTGGCTGGGTGCCAACTCGTATGGGTGGTGCAGGCGCAAATGATTCTCTTGAAGGTGGCTATTCCTCACAGGTTTGGCTAGCTAGTGGTGAGGATAAAAATGCCTTGAGCTCAGGGAATTATTACTACCATAAGAAGCTTTCTCGTTATGATGAAAGAGTAGAAAATATTGACTTGCAAAATCAACTGCTAGCCAAATTAGAAGAAGCAACACAAATAAAATTATATTAGCTATGCTGATTTTGCTAGTGCGCTAATTGATATTTTGGAAAATGGTTCTTATGTTCGTCAAAGAATGACAATTGTTGGTGATGAACAGTAAAAATTGAAAAGTAGTTCAGCGAGTATTCGTGCTTGCTGAACTCAGATAATAGGAAACAAAGAAGATGAACAAAGAATTTCTTAGGGGTAACAATTGGTACAGCAGTAGGTGGATGATTAAATATCAGGAATGTGCACGCAATATATCGTATTAGGAGGATTATTATTCTTGCTATTGGGCTTAGCGTCTATTGTTCTGAGTCGCTACATGTTCAATCCTAAAACAAAACAACTTGCTAGTTAAGATATGATCAGTAACTTTAAAAAAATGATAATAGACATTGTGTAAAAATGAACTTGAACTATGGGTTCGTTACTCTAAGGCTTAAGAATATAGGAGGATTTTATATGCAAAAAGTAATTTTGAACAATGGTGTGGAGATGCCTATTCTCGGTTTTGGTGTTTATCGGATTGAAGATGCAAATGAATGTGAACAGGCTGTTTATGATGCCCTTATGGCAGGCTATCGTCTGATTGATACGGCTGCTGCATATCTAAATGAAGAATCGGTTGGCAGAGCAATCAAACGGAGTGATGTGCCAAGAGAGGAAATATTCATTACTACGAAAGTATGGATTCAGGATGCCGGTTATGAGAATACAAAAAAAGCATTTGCAAAATCAATAGAAAAATTACAAGTGGATTATTTGGATTTGTATTTAATTCATCATCCTTTTGGTGATGTATACGGTT
>NZ_JAGGQX010000104.1:0-5720 GCF_018613095.1 Bacillus sp. ISL-75 | reverse complement strand
TAAAAATCTAAAAAAGAGCATAACAAAATAGACTCAGAAAATAGCTTTTTTAAAAAAAGGCTGAGCCTTTAGATAAGTAAATCATATATTCAATTTGTGTAAATAAAATTAGCGGATCATTCCTTCAAGTGGTATAAAAAAGGCTTGGCTGGTGTAACAACCAGAAAAGGGGTAATCTCCCATACGTGCTACCCAAATAGGGTGCGACAGTCAGTGGTGCACCGTGGTCGCTGGAGTCAGACTAACGGACGGGCTCTATGGCACCATAGTTCATCGACCTTCCTCGCCAGCCATTAAAACAGTATCGACCGCATAATCCATTTTCATTCTCTGTGGTGCAGCGCCGATTTTTGCGCTGCATGGATGGCTAACGGGTGCTTTTGTTGAATAGGAACACCAGTAAAAGTACTCCCTTAGTGGGGGAGCCATAAATTGATTACACTTCTTTTCATGTCATAAAACCTTATATCTTATATATAGATGTATTAATTGGCATCCCAGTGGCATGCTTTTGGCATACAACTTAAAATAACCAGCGATAATTTTTGATTATTAGAAAATACAATAGGTAGCAAACCTCTTGATAAATAAGCATTTATAGAAACTGTCGGTAACAATAAATAACTATAAAGAATACAAGAATCGTCCTTGACAAGGTTGTGTTCAGCTGAATCATGCGGGATTCCTTTGGGCGGTTTTTTTCGGTACCATGCTTGGTCTAAATCGTCTATCTAGACCTCCATACGTGATGAAAGCATAATATTATTTAAGGTATTAAATTAAATGGATAACAAAGATTTTATAGAATTTGATGATCAATGCCAGGAAACGGAAAGCTTAAATATTGATTTAGAAAATGCGTTTAAAAGAATCAAAAGCACGATTGACTTAAAACCTGTTTATGTATACGATTTTGAGCAAAAAAATTATGTTTTATGCGGAAGAGTTGAGTGATTACGTTTTAAACGCAATAACAATAAATGGAGAGGTCCTGGAATTAAACGTCTTATAGAAATTACTGTTCACGACCTAAAGGGGCTATGCTATGCAATTAACAGGTTGTGTTTAGAGGACAAAAAAGTAAAAACGCATGTAAAATAGCAGACCATTTCTCAATAGAGGAATGGTCTATTTTTATTGATATGATGATTACAGCCACTTGATTTTACCACCCTCGGTGCGAAACACCTGCCCAAATAATAGCGGTTGTCTTTGACAAAGCCCTTCCCATAGGGAAGGGCTAACTCTTTATTTTAAATTTTTTCGTCCTTGTTCATATTTCTCTTCATGCATATGATCTACATAATCATCTGAAATTTCACCTAAATGAAGCATGTCTTCACCGTTGTCCACAACCTCCAGCGAATCAAAAAATTCTTTAGGTATATTAAAGTCCATCAAAAGTTCCCCTGAAGTACTGTAGATACTACCAGATAAATTACCTTTTGGAGGTTCCTCCATTTTTAACAAATCCTTTAACGTTACAGGTTGACCGTTAACCTTAAAGTTCATTTTAATTTCATACAAATCAATTGTTTGCTCCAATATTTGAACCATTTCATCAAGGTCTTGGTCGCTTAATTGACTAGGGTCTTCTACATTCACGAATTTTTCCCATAGGGTATCATTTGTTGCGATTTGGTCAAGTTGATCCTTATTATTTTCTTCTACTGCTGCTAAATAGTTAAAGAATTTCTCTGATTCTTCTTCAGTAATGCCAAACTCCCCTAGTGCATTTTCGGTTTCGGCCATATACTCATCATTGTTTACATAAAATTCAACTGATGCATCCAAATCCTCTATAAATTTATAGTCATTCAAGTTATCACCAAAATGGTCCATTAAATCATTAAACTCTTTCTCGGTCAAACCATATTTAGTTAATAACTTCTGAAAATTTTGCGAGTTAATTGGGGTACCCATGACATCTTTAAGTTCTTCCACAGTGCTAAAATCATCTAATGGAATTTCATAGTAGGAAAGATAGTCAAGTAACTCTTGTTTAGTCCATCCTATTTCAGCTAAATATGGATTCAATTCATTTTCTGGTGGAGCTGCATTCGCTGAAGGAACATTCAATAGGAGTGGCAACGTGAGCATGAGCACGAACATAACCTTAATACGGATCATTGGGACCCTCCTTTAATTTTGGTGCATCTATAATTTACCCTGTTGAGGGATACTTAGAAATATAAACATACCTAATTCTTCTGGAAGTCACACCAAGATTACACAAAAATGAGGCAGATGAATAGACAGTTATACTTACCGTCTGGACGGCCTCGCTTTTTTGTAAACAAAAATAATTTTATCCTATAACAGATGTTAAGGTCTTTCGTAGGGAACATGGTGTCATACAAGAAAAGGATGCCCGCCTATAGAATAAACTCTAAAACCATTTAAAAGCTTCTGAAATGTAAAGGATAGGAAAGATTTAATCGCTATTCTTCCCGATAGTTCATTTTCATAAAAACGTGTGTTATGTGAAATCCTATTCTTACTGGAACAAAATGGAGGAAGTTATAAATGAGAGAGATTCAAGAAAAAGGTCTATTTTGGCATTGGGGAATAAGGATGTATAGATTACGCTGGGCAGTATCAATTTTTTGGATATTGTTATTTATAGTTTCTGCATATTTTGTCCAAAAACTACCTGATAGGCTTAAGGAAAGTGGATTAATTTCGAAGGGAAGCGAATCGGACCACGGATTTTCATTAATGAAAAAGGAACTTGGGACGTCACTATCTACAGTCACTATTGTTTATACAAGTCATGAAACAGACTTAACAAGTGAACAAGCGAAGAAGGACATACTTCAATCATTAGATAAATTAAAAAAACAAAACTATGTTGAAAAGATTCAGATCAATTCTACACCTCGTTTAAAAGAGGATAAGGGAATACAGTCTGTTGTTGTGGAACTTAAACTAAAGAATCAAGAGGCTCTTAACCATTTTTCAGAGCTGAAAAGGCTGATGGGGAAGCCAAAGGGTATGGATACATATGTTGATGGAGAAATTGCTACAATTCATGAAGTACAGCAGGCGACAAAACAAGATATGGCACATTCAGAAAAGATTGGCCTTCCGATTGCCTTACTTGTTCTATTATTTATTTTTGGAACTGTATGGGCAGCAATTATACCTCTGTTAGTTGGTATGATGAGTGTATCACTGACACTCGCAATTACTTATTATCTTACTGAATTTTACTCGCTTTCAAATTTTCTTCCAAATATCGTTATGATGTTAGGTCTTGCGATCGGGGTTGATTATGCTCTTTTTCTTGTCAGTCGTTTTCGAGAGGAATTAAAAAGACAGCAATCAGTAGAAGAAGCTGTAGCAATGGCTACACAAACAGCAGGGCAATCTGTTTTCTTTTCTGGATTTGCTGTACTAATAGGTATGTTTGGTATGCTTTTTATAAAACTCCCCATTATTTACTCTTTATGCCTGGGTGGTGTGCTAGTGGTCTTTTCAGCAATGATTCTATCTTGCACGCTTCTACCCTCGTTACTAGGTATTTTGGGCCATCGTATCAATTCTCTTAAAGTATTCGCACGTACTCAAAAGAGAATGGAAAACACCATCATGTGGGAGCGAATCGCCCTTTCTGTAATGAAACGGCCAGCCGTATTAGCCATCGTAATAAGTACCCTGTTATTATCACTCATGCTCCCTATTGTTCGTATGCAAGTAGGAGTTCCCACTGCAGAAGTATTGCCCCCATCATATGAATCAAGGAAAGGGGCGGAATTGTTAAAAGAAAATTATGACGTACGGAAATCAAGCCCGATTTTTATAATTGTTAAGGCAAAAGAAAATGTAACAGAAGTATCATCCATTAGGAGAATTAAGAAATATGAGGAAAAGATTCATCGATTGCCTGGTGTGCTATCGGTTCAAAGTTTTATCGATGTTCTTGGTAATCGTACACCAGAAGAAACCTTTCAACTACTTAAGTTAAAAGGCACACATGACCGAATGAAAAATGAAAGTTTATTGAGAGGTAATTATGCTTTGCTTACAGTTGTACCACGGTCAAAGCCAAATTCGACCGAAGCCTCCAATCTTGTTCACAAGATACGGAAGGTATCAGTGAATGACTTGGAATCGCATGTTACTGGGCAAACCGCTTTGCTTGTGGATATGTTGGATCGAATAAATTCAGGTTTACCGTTGATGATGTTATTTATTATATCTGTGACTTACTTGATATTGTTGTATGCTTTTAAGTCGGTTCTAATTCCGCTTAAAGCGATCATGATGAACGTCTTAAGCCTTGGATCAAGTCTAGGAATAGTGGTAATTATTTTTCAGTATGGATGGCTCACTGATTTACTAAATATTACATCCATTGGCTATGTTAGTATCATTATGCCTGTAACAATCTTTTGTATTGTGTTTGGTATTTCAATGGATTATGAAGTCTTTTTAATATCAAGGATTAAGGAAGAATACGATAGGTCAGGTGATAATGAAAAAAGCACAGCCGCAGGACTCCAGAAAACGGGTCGTCTTATCAGTAGTGCTGCATTAATTTTACTAGTAGTTGTGGGTTCATTCATTTTTACCAATATTGAGATTACAAAAGCACTCGGTGTTGGTTTATTTTGTGCTATTTTCATTGATGCTACCCTAATCCGAATAATCCTGGTTCCTGCTTTAATGAAACTGCTCGGTCCTGCAAACTGGTGGGCTCCCAGATGGATTGTAGGTAAATAATTGGAATGGTTAAAAAGTTGAATTATTATATGGCTGAGCATTGGTAACAGCGATACGATGGCTTGGCTTCGTATCGCTGGTTGCTCCTAACACAAATAAGCAACTTACCTTTTTTTATTATCAATTATTTAGCTCTAAGTCACTTTACAAGTATTTTTTTCTAAAAATCTAGTCCATTTAATTATTTCCAATTTTCTAATCGAGAGTATAGTAGAGTATTTATATTAGTTGCTTTTTAGTCCTTTTATTTAAAAAAGGTCGCTTCGGCGACTTTTTTGTTCCATTAAACGAGCAGTCAAATTGAAGAAGGATTCTTGTAATTGAGCAAACGGTGGCAAGAGTTCGGAGAACGGGGATTACCGCAGCTACCTCTTTTCTTATTCAGCTAACGGGCAGGTTACTTGAAGAAGGAATAATTAATTTCTTTATCGAATAAGGGATAAAAAGAACGAAAATGGTGATACCGATGGAAGATTATAAGGATAAAGATGACTTAGAATTATATGATACCGTAATTGAAGAATTAGTTATTAGTCACCGAGAAAAAAGCATTTCTTTTCAAATTTTAAAGCCTATATCTCGCATAGATAGGACGGGCGGGTTTACCTATCGTGTTAAGAAAGGCATTTTGAAGTTTGAAAATGTTATTCATGCAAACATTCCTTATAGTTTTGAGTGGGAAGAATGGAGTGAATTTTATCGTTCAGCCGTATTAGACAGTTCGAAAGTGATTGATAGGATACCTAAAATAGCAAAGGAAAATAAATCTTTAAAGCATATATTCTTAGGCATTGACTACGGTGTTGATTATAAAGAATTAGATATTGTTTGTTCGAACTATTATTTAACTTTAGAGGAACAAGAGTATGTCCTTCATGATGATTTTGATTGGTTATATGAGGAATAATCTTATTCAGCTAACGGGTGCTTGAGCTGAACAAGTGGTTGCTGCGGCAGCCCTTTTTTCTTGTTCCACTACCATGAAAATTAACTTC
>NZ_JAGGQX010000103.1:0-9133 GCF_018613095.1 Bacillus sp. ISL-75 | reverse complement strand
TGTGTACCGGGACGCCCCTCTCCGTGACTGAACTGCAGAAATTGCGATGGTTGTGGGTAACGTAGAGCCGCTCTACGTGACTGAACTCAAGAAATTCCAACGTTTTAGGTCACGTAGAACCCCTCTACGTGACTGAACTCAAGAAATTCCAACGTCTTGGGTAACGTAGAACCCCTCTACGTGACTGTACTCAATAAATTCCAACGTTTTAGGTCACGTAGAACCCCTCTACGTGACTGGACTCAATAAGCTCCAACGTATGCGGTAACGTAGAGCCACTTATCGTGACTGACTTCTTTGCCAAAGCCTATTTTTAATAGGGCCACCTCCCCACTCCAAAGCGAAAAAAAGCCAAATGATGCTTTATCATCATTTGGCTTAATAGAGTTACTATTCTATTTAAAAGTTCTGAGCTACTAGATCTTTGATTTTGTCCTGATTAATCACTAACTGGTAGTTATTTGCTTTTAAGATATCATCGTACATTCTTTTTCCTTCACCGGGGATTTGGTGGTATTCCAACTGGGTGTTGGGGTCGAAATCTTTCGCTGAAAGTCCAAGGCTTAACATATCTTGTGTAGACATATTGGTCGCAATCACAAAGTCGGGAATGGATTTCACTAAAGAAGGCAAGTTGGTAATATTATTTGGACTTAAGGCTTTCTTTGCAATTCCTTTTAGCGCTTCTTCTTGTAACTTTTGACGACCATATTCGCCACTTGCGAGGGAATAGCGCTCGTGTACAACCTCAGCGACCATTTTTCCATCAAAGGTATGGGTTCCTGCACTAATCACTTTATCCTTGTTTTCACCATACCAAGGATGTGTTAATTTCACATCAAATGGTACGCTCATCTCAATGCCATCGACGGCATCAACCATTGCTTGAAAGCCGCCATAATTGGTTTCGACATAGTAATTGATCGGAGTTCCCGTTAATTCAGCGACTGCTTTGACTGCTGCTTCTACCCCTTTTTGGGCGCCTTTTGTGGCCTGCATAATATATTGAACACTTGTTAGTTTGGTATAGCCGTATCCATCTAAATGAACGCGGGTATCACGTGGAATGCTAATCGCATCATATTGATGTTTTGTTAAATCGACATGGACCAACATCATTGAATCCGAGTGACCCACATTTTGACCTTTCCGTTCATCGGAACCGATCAATAACAGGTTAAAAACGGGTTCTTTTACCTCGACAGATTCACTTGTTGATGTGGTATCGCCTGTTTTTCCTGAACTTACCACAGGCACCGTGGTAAAATGATTTGTCGGCTGTATCCGATAGTATTCATATCCAAGGCCCGCAACAATGAGTAAAATAATCCCCAAAATGCTAAAGCCGGCAATCTTCCATTTGCGTTTATTCTTCTTTTTCATAATTTCCTCCGATGGATTAGCAAAATCAATTCTACTAATTTTACAGTTTTTGAATCATCTATTCAATCATAATTTATGGGAAATCATTGGCATTCTTGTGTCATCCAGTCCATTATTATTAGATTCCCAGTAATCCGGAAACAATCACCAAAACCACCCTAGACATCTGGCTTTTTCAAGCGTTTTTTAAACCAACGAACATGCCTGTTCGCACTCAGCAGTGGAATATTTCGTGAACTACAAAATAAGCATATATACATAAAGGAATGACACCCGATAGGCAGCCCATACCAAAATTCCTTCTATAACGACCCGGAATGGAGGTTACGATGAAAGCTATTATTCTAGCAGGTGGAAGCGGGACACGCTTATATCCGTTAACGATGGTCACCAGTAAACAATTATTACCCATTTATGATAAGCCGATGGTCTATTATCCGCTTTCCACCTTAATGCTTGCAGGGATTCGTGATATTCTGATTATTTCAACTCCAGAGGATACGCCGCGTTTTGAAGCACTTCTTGGGGATGGATCACAGTTTGGAATACATCTAGAATATAAAATCCAGGCGAGCCCAGACGGATTAGCCCAGGCTTTTTTAATTGGGGAAGAGTTTATTGGCGATGATTCTGTCGGGATGATTTTAGGAGACAATATTTTCTACGGCAGTGGGATGCGGAAAATTCTCCAACGTGCGGCCCAAAAGGAGAGTGGGGCAACCATTTTTGGTTACCATGTGCAAAACCCAGAGCGATTTGGTGTCGTGGAATTTAATGAAAATGGAAGGGTATTAAGCGTCGAAGAAAAACCGCAGGTACCAAAATCAAATTATGCGATTACGGGATTGTACTTTTACGATAATCGAATTGTGGAAATTGCCAAAAGTGTCAGACCATCGGCACGAGGTGAGTTAGAGATTACCACTGTAATCGATCGATATTTACGGATGGGAGAACTTGAGGTTGAGCTGCTTGGACGGGGTTTTACATGGATGGATACGGGAACACATCAAAGTTTAGTGGAAGCCACTAATTTTGTAAAAACAATTGAGGATCATCAAGGAATTAAAATCGCTGCACCCGAAGAAATCGCCTATATCAATGGCTGGATTGATATTGATAGATTAATTGAATCAGGTGAGAAATTTTCCAAAACAGGTTATGGCCAATATCTATTAAAAGTAGCCAATGGCAGCATCAAGTATTAAAAGAGGTGATAGGTTGAATGTGATTGAGACTTCCCTGCCAGGGGTAATGATTATCGAGCCAAAGCTAATTGGCGATCATCGCGGTTGGTTTATGGAGACCTATAGTGAGGCAAGGCTTCAGGAAGCTGGAATCGATGTGAAATTTGTTCAAGATAACCAATCATTCTCGGCAGCCAGAGGGACTTTACGGGGATTGCATTATCAATTACATCCAAAAGCGCAAACCAAGCTCGTTCGCTGTACCAAAGGGGCGATATTTGATGTGGCCGTCGATCTTCGTAAAAGAAGCCAAACGTATGGAAAGTGGTTTGGAATCGAGTTATGTGCGGAAAATAAACGTCAATTATTGATTCCTAAGGGGTTTGCACATGGATTTTTGACGTTGACCGAAGATGTAGAAGTTCAATATAAAGTAGACCACTTGTATGCACCTGAATGTGACCGGGGCATCAGCTGGAACGATCCAACGATTGGCATTGAATGGCCAGTTGAGATGACTCCAATACTATCAACAAAAGATGAAATGGCTCCACTCCTGGCAGATGCGGAAAATAATTTTAACTTTGGAGAATAAACGATGAAAATTCTAGTGACGGGTTTTACAGGACAGCTCGGCTATGATGTGGTTCGTGAAGGGGAAATGCGCAGTTTTGAAATGATTGGCGTGGGGTCAAAGGAATTGGACATAACGGATGAAGCTTCTGTTTCCAAGGTTGTAAAAGAAAACAATCCGGATGCGATAATCCATTGTGCTGCCTATACGGCGGTTGATCAAGCAGAGGATGATCAAGAAAATTGCTGGAAGGTGAATGTCGATGGGACCAAGTATTTAGCCTGCGCCGCCAAGGAACTAAGGGCTAAATTTATGTTTATCAGTACAGATTATGTTTTTGATGGATTGGGTGAAGTACCTTTTGACGAAACGAGCGAGCCCAACCCCGTCGGTTATTACGGTCAGACCAAATATGAAGCGGAGAAAATTGTCCAAACGACCTTATCCGATTGGTTCATCGTCCGGATATCTTGGGTTTTTGGACTAAACGGGAATAACTTTGTGAAAACAATGCTGCGATTGTCCGAAACTAAAAATGAATTACATGTGGTGGGAGATCAAGTGGGTTCGCCTACGAATAGCTTGGATTTGTCGCGTTTATTAATTGATATGATTCAAACGGATCGATATGGAATTTATCATGCCACGAATGAGGGATTTTGCAGCTGGGCTGAATTTGCCGAAGAAATTTTTCACAAAGCGGGCAAAATAGTAAAAGTCCATTCGATTAAAACCGAGGAATATCCGACCAGGGCAGTCCGTCCCAAGAACTCGCGATTGTCGAAGCAAAAGCTACTGGACAATGGATTTATTCCATTGCCGTCTTGGCAGGACTCCTTAGAGCAGTACTTAAAAGCGTTAAAGCAAGAGGTGAAGTAATGCAAGGGAAAAAGCTTCTTGTAACAGGTGGAGCCGGATTCATCGGTGGGAACTTTGTTCAATATATGATTAACAAATACCCGCAGTATGATATTTATAATTTAGATGGATTAACCTATGCAGGCGATCTAACCAAGCACCGCGAGATCGAAAAGAAGGAAAACTATCATTTTATGAAAGCCGATATTGCTGATCGCGAAACCATTCTACCGCTTTTTGAAAAAGAAAAGTTTGATTATGTGGTCCATTTTGCCGCAGAAAGCCATGTCGATCGCTCGATTACGGACCCAGAAATATTTGTTCGGACGAATGTGCTAGGGACACAAGTGTTACTTGATGCCGCCAAACAAATAGAAGTCACCAAGTTTGTTCATGTATCAACGGATGAGGTATACGGTGAGTTAGAGCTAGATTCATCGACATTGTTTACCGAAGAGACGCCGTTACAGCCCAATAGTCCATACAGTGCTAGTAAAGCCTCATCCGATTTCTTGGCGAGGTCCTATCACAAAACATTTGGACTGCCAGTCAATATTACACGTTGTTCCAATAACTATGGTCCATTCCATTTTCCAGAGAAATTGATCCCCTTAACAATTTCTCGCCTAGTAAATAATCAGAAGGTACCTGTTTATGGTGACGGAAAGAATATCCGTGATTGGCTGCATGTCCATGATCATTGTGCAGCACTAGACCTTGTTTTGCATGAGGGTGTTACCGGGGAAGTCTATAACATAGGCGGGCATAACGAGCGGACAAATTTAGACGTGGTAAAAACGATTATTACCACGTTAGAAAAATCGGAAGAGTTCATTGAGTTTGTCCCAGACCGTTTAGGTCATGATAAGCGCTATGCCATTGACCCAACAAAGTTAGAGAAGCTAGGGTGGAAACCAACTTACACATTCGAAACGGGAATCTCGCAAACGATTGAATGGTATTTGGATAACAAATGGTGGTGGGAGCAAATTATTAGTGGAGAATACCAGGATTACTTCAAGAAGCAGTATTCCTTAGATCAATCATAGACCCCGCATTCACAATTGTGGATGCGGGGCTTTTTAGTTAATATGTTTCGACATTTTTCTGCATTTTAAGAAGTGTAAAAAAATACATAAGAGATTAGAATCATATAAAGTTTGTTGATTTTATTGACTTTTCCAGTCATTACCGTTTCTAGTGAGTATATTAATTTTTGTTAAGTTGAGAATTTGTCAAATCTTGACCTATTTTTTAGCTTTAATCAATTTCGATTTATTTGTAAAATATAAAAAAGTCAAAAAACATTTTTTAGGCATAACTAAATGAACTTTGATTTATTACAGAAGTGGAATGAACAAAAAGTTAGAATTAAATAAAGGAGATAGAAGAAAATGTACAAGTATACAATCTATGTAACACATAAAGGTAAAGTCTATCAAACCAACGTAATAGCTACCAAAGACCAAACAGAAGAAGAAGTTTATCGTATGGCACAAGAACAAGTTCTGAAACAATGGGCAAATTAGATACGGGATCCTGGGATTAAAAGGATTGAATGGAACTTCCACTTGAAGAATGGATTTTGGATAGCTTCCATTACTTGAAATCGAGCTGCCAATGGCGGCCTTATTTCAGCACTTGCACTTATAACTCGTGCTGGTGGTTTACTAGCATTTTTAGACCGCAAAAAAAGCCTGGCTGCCAATACCAGGCTTTTTGCTTTCTCTCTTACGACCTTGCACTTGAAACAGCGGTCCAGCCACTGTACACTTTTACAGTGCCGACCAACTTGTAGGACCTTGCTTTAAAATAATAGGTTCTTCCGGTTGTCAATCCAGTATTGGTGAAATACAGGGAGGTCGTAGTTTTGACAAGGCTGTATGTTCCGGTGCTGGAAGTCGCTCTATACACTTCATACCCGCTTGCCCCGCTGACGGCAGTCCAGCTTGTTTTGATGCTGGAATATGAAACGGATGCTGCCTTCGGAGAAGATGGGACCGATAGTACTGGCTTTGCGGAAACGACCGGGCTGAATACACCATAAATCTTTGTGTCATTATCAAATGTAAAATGAGTCTTGATTTTATAGTAATACGTTGTGCCGGTATTCTCTTTTTTTATGGGCCCATCTATCCAATCTTAATTCTACAAGGTTTGAGAAAATCTGACAATATATCTTTTTTATTGAAATTTTTGGTAGTAGAAGTTTTAAATATCCTCTTTCCTTTTAAAGGAAGAATAGCACTATTTTATTTAGATTAAAAAAGATAAAATAAAGAGTACTTTAAAAATGACGATAGAGGTGCCAAAGTGAAAGAGATTCTTATGATTTTGCTGTTACAACTGATTTATGTACCTATATACACGCTACGAACAATCTTTTTGGTTAAAAATATAACCGTGTTAGCATCGATATTAGGTATTGCAGAAATGTTAATTTATGTTTTTGGCCTTTCTCTCGTATTTGGTGGAGATCAAAGTTTTGTATCGATGGTTGTTTATGCAGTTGGCTTCGGGTTAGGAATTATCCTTGGGACGAAATTGGAACAAAAAATAGCTATTGGTTATATAAACGTAACGGTTAATACACAAGAAAAAAATAGTAATTTGATAGACACATTACGACAAAATGGCTTCGGCGTTACTTTATATACGGGTGAAGGCCGAGACAGTGAACGTTATCGAATGGAAATATTGACAAAGAGAAATAGAGAAAATGAACTAATTGCAACTGTGGAAATGTTTGAACCTAGTGCGTTTATTATTTCATATGAGCCAAGAAGATTTAAAGGCGGTTTCTTATTGGATCGACTTCGATAGATGAATTGAAACACAACAAACTGTTGTGTTTTTTATTATTTAAAAAAAACAGATTATAATTTAATAAAGGGGAATTTGAATAATAACCCCCCGATTACATATGCATTAAATTGCAAAGCAATTTTTAAGGAGGTATTTACTTGAAAAATTTTGACCAACCCCAGGTAAAACCCTACCTAATTACAAAGACTTTATTCCCTGAAAATCAGGAAACACCTATACATTTTTTAAATGGCGATATTGTGGATGGAAAATTATTTTACAGAAGAAACCATTTTTCCTACCCTCACTTTACATCGTCCTTTTATCTTCTCCCAATTGATGGATTGGTGCATACCCCAAAAATATTCTCTTTACAGGAAATTTACTCATTGCCATCGAAAACTATAAAAGTTGTTTTAGAGTGTGCTGGAGATAAGCGTGAGTTATTTCAACCAAAGGTATTTGGTGAACAATTTGGAAAAGGTGCAATCAGTCAAGGAATTTGGAAAGGTGTTTCTTTAAGGACCTTATTACAGCACACTGGTTTGATTGATACTGCAAAAGAAATTGTTTTTGAAGGCTATGATTATGGAGAAAGACCTGATTCCAACCAAATTGTTAATTTTTCAAGAAGTTTACCCATTAAAAAAGCCCTTGAACCAGATATCCTTATTGCCTATGAATATAATAATCAACCCATCCCCTTCAAGCATGGTTTTCCCCTGAGATTGATTGTTCCTGGATGGTATGCAATGGCTTCTGTAAAATGGATTAAAAAAATTACTGTGATTGACAAGGAATTTAAAGGTCCCTTTCAAGTAGTTGATTACGTTTACTACCCAAACAAAGAAAACGATGAAGGAAAGTTTTCCGTCACTGCGGCCAATGTTAACTCCACCATACAATATCCTTTAGATAGACAATTATTGCATACTGGGATTTATGAAATTAAAGGAATTGCACGGACAGGAGA
The DNA here is from genome assembly GCF_018613095.1 of Bacillus sp. ISL-75. Taxonomy (NCBI): domain Bacteria; kingdom Bacillati; phylum Bacillota; class Bacilli; order Caryophanales; family Bacillaceae; genus Bacillus; species Bacillus sp. ISL-75. The sequence continues at coordinate 1,353 of NZ_JAGGQX010000103.1, read as the reverse complement.
AGGAAAGATAACAAAAGTAGAAATTAGTTTAGATGGCGGTCAAACTTGGGATCCCTGTCAACTAAATTCTCCATCCGAAAAGTACTCATGGGTTCATTGGAATTATAAATGGGAGGCACTAAAAAAAGGTGAATACACGATAAAATCAAAAGCAACTGATTCTCAAGGGAATGTTCAACCTTCAGAACCATTTTGGAACAGAAAGGGCTATGGTTACAATGCCTTTGATAGTATAAAAGTTAAAGTGGAATAAAGCCAAAACACATTAAAAGTCCAAGATATGATGTTATTTTTTCCTAAATAGAACATGTGAATGTATAAATTCGGGCCACTTTCAGTAACGTGGAAAGGGATTAAATGATTAGTATATTCGATGAACTAACAGGGGCTTTACTAAATAAACAAAAAAACGCCGTGCTAATTACGGTGTTTTTTTGTGTGCGATTAAACATGTTATTTCCCCAACTATTTGGACACGATGTCTAATGCATCGATGCTAAAATTTCTTGCATTTTTTGTGACACAAGAGGGTAAAAATTGTTTTTGGCATTCGTTGTGGAATTTCCACCAAAAAATCCAGTACCAGGACACGTTTTCACTGCATGTCCTTCACCGTGGTCTAACACTCTTTCCCCCGAATTAATATCCCACCAATGATGGTAGGTGATACTATCAACGGAAGGAGTTAACCCGTATTTCAACATAAGCAAGGCAGCGACAGTGACAATCGTTTCCCGTTGTGCCGCAGTCATTTGTTCTGCATCGAAGTTTCCAACATTTTCAATTGCTAACGCATCGGTTTCAATTGCATGCATAGCCGATTTATTTAGTAATCCAAATGAACCTTCTGGAGGTTTGTTAAAGGACCTGCCTACTACCACTGTTCCGTCTGGAAATGTAGTTAATTGTTGACTGATCTCACTCCATTTCATCCCCTGAACATGATATTCCTCCATGCCCTTCATCAAAGCAAAATGATTGGACCCATTGAATTGTTGATAAGACGGCTGATACGTGTGATGTTGTTGGATTTTGCCAACTTGTCTAGTGAATTTTTGATTAAATATCCAATCTTTAAATTCCTCCCGATTCATCCGTATAAACTTTCCATCCATGGTCAGCTTTTTAGGAGGAATTTTTAGTTTTTGTCCAACATAAATCGCATCGGATGTAAGTCCATTCGTTGTTGCGATTAAAGAGACTGTAGAATTAAACGATTGTGAGAGCTTCCAGAGCGTATCCCCTGAAACCACTTGATACATGATAGGGACCCTTAATTTTTGGCCAACTAATAGTAAATCCGATTGTAATCCGTTGATTAGTTTTAGGTCTGTTGGTATGTCAACACTAAAT
>NZ_JAGGQX010000102.1:0-28076 GCF_018613095.1 Bacillus sp. ISL-75 | reverse complement strand
ATAGATTTCACCACTTAATTTTTTATTGTTTGGTTGTGTTAAGAGCAGTGCATCATTGATTTTATAGCTCTGTTGATTTCCGCGGAAGGCAGGCAGACTCCTGCGGGAGTACGGGGCAGGGGAGACCCCGCAGGAGCATAGCGACGAGGAGGCTCCCCGGCACGCCCGCGGAAAGCGAAGTGCCTAGAGCGGAAATCAACAGGCCCATTAGCAGGTACAATGAATAATTAAATGCTGAGAATAAAAAATTGCCGAGAAAAATACTCTTTCTCGACAATCTGAGTCTGCAAAATTGCAGGCTTTTATTTTTTTCTATTAGTAATCAGTAATTTTAATGTAATATAATAAAAGGAAAGAAAATAACAATTTTATATTACTGCAAAATTTGTCGGTTAATTTCAGTAGATTTTTAAAGGAGTAACAAACCTGAAATTAGAAACAATATAGAGTAGACAGAAACTGGAGGGGACACCTATGGATTGGAAGAAGAAAGCAAAAAGTTGGATAGAATTTGAAGGATTAGATGCTGAATTAAGAAATCAATTAACAGAAATAGTGAAGAATGAAGGGCAGCTAGAAGAGGTTTTTTATAAGAACTTAGAATTTGGAACTGGGGGTATGAGAGGCGAAATCGGTGTTGGTACGAATCGAATGAACCTTTATACTGTACGCAAAGCCTCAGCTGGTTTAGCGGGATACATAGAAAACCAAGGTATAGAAGCGAAACAACGCGGTGTTGTGATTGCTTTTGATTCCCGTCATAAGTCACCAGAATTTGCAATGGAGGCCGCTAAAACGTTAGCCTCAAAAGGAATCCAAACATATGTATTTGAAGAATTAAGGCCTACCCCTGAATTATCATTTGCGCTAAGATATTTAAATGCCTTTTCAGGAATTGTCATCACTGCAAGCCATAATCCGCCTGAATATAACGGATTTAAGGTATATGGTTCAGATGGCGGCCAACTTCCGCCAGATGGAGCAGACAAGGTTATTACCAAGGTAAATGAGATCGAGAATGAATTACTAATTGAGGTTGATAGTGAAGAAAACTTAAGAGCTGCCGGATTAATTAAAACGATCGGTGCTGAAATTGATAATGCTTATATTGAGAAATTAAGAACTATTTCAGAGAATCCAAACCTTGCTGAAGAAACTGATATTAAAATCGTCTTTACCCCTTTACATGGAACTGCTAATAAGCCTGTCCGTGCGGCTTTATCTGCATTGGGCTATAAAAATGTAACAATCGTTAAAGAACAAGAACTTCCAGATCCGGAATTCTCAACTGTAAAAAGTCCTAACCCTGAAGAACATGCAGCCTTTGAATTGGCCATTCGTGATGGAAAAGAAGTAGGAGCGGATCTTCTCATTGCTACAGATCCCGATGCCGATCGATTAGGTATTGCTGTGCGCAATACTGAAGGAGAATATGTTGTTCTTACAGGAAACCAAACAGGTGCTTTGTTACTTGATTACATTATCACACAGAAAAAGGAAAAAGGAACACTCCCGGAAAATGGAGTTGTTTTAAAAACTATTGTTACATCAGAAATTGGCAGGAAAATTGCTGCAGCTTTTGATTTAGAAACAGTTGATGTCTTAACCGGATTTAAATTTATCGCTGAAAAGATCAATGAATATGAGGCATCAGGTGATCGGAAATTCCTATTTGGATATGAAGAATCCTATGGCTATTTAATTGGTGACTTTGCTAGGGATAAGGATGCAGTCCAAGCGGCTCTACTAGCAACCGAAGTGTGTGCTTTTTATAAGAAACAAGGAAAAACCCTCTATCAAGGAATGATGGAAGTATTTGAAAAGTATGGTTATTACCAAGAAGGCCTACGTTCCTTAACCTTAAAAGGAAAGGAAGGGGCGGAGACAATCCAACAATTATTGGCTTCTTTCCGATCAGAGCCAATTACGAGACTTGGAAACTTGACTACCTTCACGACGGAGGATTACTTAACAAGCATCCGTGTAAAGAATAATGGAGAAGAAGAAATTGATTTACCAAAATCGAATGTTTTAAAATATACTTTCGAGGATGGTTCATGGGTTTGTTTAAGACCATCAGGAACGGAGCCGAAGGTGAAATTCTATTTTGGAGTCAATAGTAAAAGTTTAGAAGAAAGCAAGATAAAACTAAAATCGATTGAAACTGATTTTATGGCTTTAGTTGACGATAAAATGAAAATGGTTCAAGAAATTTAATCCAATTTTAATACGATCTAAGAACATCATCATGAAAAGAAAAAATTAAACCACGGCTTCCATTTCTGGAAGCCGTGGTTTTTTTGGTGGAATTCTTTGGTCCGGTTGTAAAAAGTTTCTCAGGCAGAAATTGTATTCACTTATCATTTTAGGAAAGACTATACATCGGTATCTCATTAGGGTCAGGCTCTACGGTTTCATTCGCATGGTCAATGTAGCGAAGAAGGTTATATAGTTTGGTTTCAATTACACTGTAATCACGTTCGAAATTGTAGGCATGCAGGAATTGTTCAATTCTTTTCGATAAAAATTGGTCTTTTGTTCGTACCATTAAAATCAGCAAATTATCCCACTCAGATCGATGTGTATAATATAACGCTCGATCATAATCCATTTTATTCATTTGTTTTATCTCCTCCTTATTAGGAGTTGAGATTATTGTATGATATTTTGACAATAACTTTCACAGCAAATGTTGGACACCCATTGTTTACGCGGTTTTCAACATTTACCTGTATATATTCTTGTCATTATGAACAAGGCGGAGGCGCTATGGTTAAAATTATAATTTGTGTCATGCTCTTTTTATCCCTGCAACTGGAAAATGTCGCAAGCGCTAAAATTGTCAAAGCTAATAAAACGTATACTTATGAAATGTTAGAAAATGACCTTTCAATAATTAACGAAAAGTATCAAGAGAAAATAAAAATCAAATCGATCGGAACGTCTCACTTTGGTCGGGATATTTGGGCAATTAGGCTCGGAAAGGGTAAGAAAAATGTGGTTCTGATAGGCTCGCATCATGGGCGAGAGTGGCTGACAAGCTTAATGTTAATGAAAATGCTTGAGTCTTATGCAGCTTCCTATGAGGAGAAGGGTCTTTTCGGATTTAAATCCAATCATATTCTTAATGAAGTATCATTATGGTTTGTGCCAATGTTAAATCCAGATGGTGTGGCCATTCAACAGAATGATCTTAAAAGTTTTCCATCTAAACATCTAGAACTTTTGGTAAAAATGAATGAAGGATCAGATAACTTTAAACGTTGGAAGGCAAACGGCATGGGCATTGATTTAAATAGGCAATATCCAGCTGGGTGGGAAAGACTTAATCCTGATCCTGAATCACCCTCCTATAAATTTTATAAAGGAGAAAAACCGTTAGAATCGAAAGAAGTACTCTCCTTAACGAAATTTATAAAAGAAATTAACCCTTCGATTGCAGTCGCGTATCATACAGCGGGAAGAGAAATTTTTTGGAATTATAAAAATGGCAAGTATCTTAAACGAGATAAACTGGTTGCTAAACAGATATCGAAAATAACTGGCTATAAATTAACGAAGCCAGAAAAAGACGCAGTAGGTGGCGGTTTCACGGATTGGTTTATCACTACTTATCACAGACCGGCCATGACAATTGAAATTAGTTATTTAGTTGGCGAAACAAATCCCCCCATCTCAATTTTTAAACAGGAATGGAAACGGAATCGACATGTTGGCCTGAAACTTGCTGAGGAAGCCAAAAAAATCCCTGATTAAAGCAATACTTGCCTATTGTTTTTTCTATCTTGTTTCATCATTCCCCTTTTTACTTCATACATTGTGGTAAGAGGAAAAGGGGGAATGGCCAAATGGATGTGGAAGGACGTAATTCACTCGAATATGCGATCAGTGAAATCACTGAAATAGCAACCGGGTTTGGTTTAGATTTTTATCCAATGCGTTATGAAATCTGTCCTGCCGAAATTATTTATACATTTGGGGCTTATGGAATGCCAACTCGATTTTCACATTGGAGCTTCGGCAAGCAATTCCACAAAATGAAACTTCATTATGATTTAGGGCTGAGTAAAATTTATGAATTAGTTATCAATTCAAACCCATGCTATGCTTTTTTGCTTGATTCCAATACACTTATTCAAAATAAACTAATTGTTGCCCATGTTTTAGCACACTGTGACTTCTTTAAAAATAATGTTCGTTTTCAAAATACAAAACGTGATATGGTCGAAAGTATGGCTGCCACAGCAGAAAGAATTCATCAATATGAAGTTCAATATGGAAAAAAAGAGGTGGAAACCTTTTTAGATGCGGTATTGGCTATTGATGAACATATAGACCCGTCACTTATGAGGCCAAAGTTATCTTGGTCCATTGGAGACGATGAGGAAGATGATGACCTAGAGCTTCAAGTAGCAACGCCATACGATGATCTGTGGAGATTGGATGAAAAAGATAAAAAGGAGACCAATCAACCGCGGAAAAAGAAATTTCCTCCAAGGCCAGAAAAGGATCTGTTGCTATTTATTGAAACATATAGCAGAGAGTTAGAGGATTGGCAGCGGGATATCTTAACAATGATGCGGGAGGAAATGCTCTACTTCTGGCCGCAGCTTGAAACGAAAATAATGAACGAAGGCTGGGCTTCCTATTGGCATCAACGAATTTTACGGGAAATGGATTTAACGAGCGGTGAGGCAATCGAGTTTGCTAAATTGAATGCGGGAGTTGTACAGCCATCAAAAACGGGCATTAATCCTTATTACCTTGGAATAAAGATTTTTGAGGATATTGAAGAACGCTATAACAACCCAACGGATGAGATGAAGCGAAGAGGCGTGGTTCCAGGATCAGGGCGGGAAAAAATGTTTGAGGTCCGTGAAGTAGAATCCGATATATCTTTTCTTCGCAATTACTTAAATAAGGACCTTGTCATGCGAGAAGATATGTATCTTTTCCAAAAACAAGGAAGAGACTACAAAATTGTTGATAAACAATGGGAACAGATTCGTGATCAACTTGTAAATATGCGCGTAAATGGAGGTTTCCCTTACATCACTGTCAATGATGGCGATTATTTAAAAAATGGGGAACTATATCTAAAACACTGGTATGAAGGGGTGGAACTCGACGTTAAATATCTAGAAAAAGTTCTTCCATATATCCAACAGCTTTGGGGCAGACCTGTTCATATCGAATCGATGATTGAAGATAGAAAAATGTTATTTTCTTATGATGGTAAAGGAGTCCATCGTAAATATTTGTAATTTCTTGAGGCTATCTTGTACTATCAAGATAGCCTATTTTTATTTATGCGTAATAGGAGAGAGGAAATCATTTCATGAATGTATTTGTTAATGTTGTTAAAACTATTCTTAAAAAGGGGATAAATAAATGAAACAAGCTCTTAACTCTAAAGTTCTTTCAGTTTTAGAAGACAAGATTCAATTAATAAAAACAGAAAAAGGTGCGATATATTTAGTGGGACCGATCCGGCTTCCCGTTAATTTATACGGAGAAACAGTTGTCTTCAAATGGTATTGTTGGCTAAATTGTGATGAGGTAACAGAGGATTTTGAAAGAATTATTGATAAGTTATCTTCTGCAAATTTAGCAGAGTTTCAACAATCAAGCGTTTTAGTATATGGTGACTTTGAATATGAAGATGATGTCATTATTAGAATGCATTCCATCTGCCATACGGGAGATATATTTGGAAGCAAGCGATGTGATTGTGGATTCCAATTAAAACAATCAATGAAAATGATCTCCGAACATGGAACAGGGGCATTATTTTATCTAGCTAACCACGAAGGAAGAGGAATTGGCTTATTCAGTAAGGCAATGGCATATGTTCTTCAAGAAAACGGCTATGACACGGTTGAAGCAAATGAAGGCCTTGGTTTTGTCGATGATTCTAGAAATTATGGGGATGCTATTCAAGTCCTTAAAGCATTACGCTCTAAACCAGTCACACTTATGACTAACAATCCAAAAAAATTGGAAGCATTAAAAAGTGCTGGTTTAGTGGTAGCAGGCAGAAAGCCTTTGTGGGGAGATGTATCAGAGTATAACGAAAAATATCTGCAGACAAAAGTAAATAAGTCAGGTCATATAGGAGATAAGGGGACTTGTCCAAATGACTAACCATGAATTCTATATGGAGTTAGCTCTTAAAAATGCTAGTGCAATGAAAGGCCAAACAGACCCAAATCCACTAGTAGGGGCTGTGATTGTGAATGATAACCGAGTAGTGGGAATCGGAGCCCATTTAAAAGCTGGCGAGCCTCATGCTGAGATTCACGCTCTCCGTATGGCTGGCGAAGCAGCAAAAGGCGGAACCATCTATGTTACATTAGAACCATGTTCCCACTATGGCAGGACAGGCCCATGTGCTGTTGCAATAGTAGAAGCCGGTATTAAAAGAGTCGTAATTGCCACACTTGATCCAAATCCTGTTGTGTCAGGGAATGGAGTAAAAATTCTAAAAGACGCAGGAATTGAAGTAATAATCGGGGTTCATCAAGAGGAATCCCAAAAGATGAATGAAGTATTCAATAAATTCATTGTGGAGAAAAAACCATTTGTCACCTTAAAATCAGGGATTACTTTAGATGGGAAAATAGCCACTTATGCATCAAACAGTAAATGGATTACTTCGGAACAATCCAGACATGATGTCCATCTTCTGAGAAATGAAAATATGGCTATTCTTGTAGGGGTTAATACAGTAATAAAAGATAACCCAGAATTGACAGCGCGAATTCCGAATGGAAGAAATCCAATTCGTGTTATTTTGGATTCTACTTTAAAGATCCCTTTAGATTCAAAAGTTGTAACAGATAAACTTGCTGAAACTTGGATATTTACGTGTCAGAAATATGATCAGGATAAGGAAAAAACATTAAAGTCCTTAGGGATGAAAGTCTTTCCTACCAATGGGGTGGAAAAAGTAGATCCTAAAGATGTCATGGAAATATTAGGTGAGCACCTTATCTCATCCGTATTAATTGAAGGAGGGGGCACCATAAATGCTTCTTTTCTTGAAAATAAATGTATTGATAAAGTAATTCTTTATTTTGCACCCAAATTAATTGGTGGAAAGGATGCACCTACTTTCTTAGAGGGGGCAGGAATAGAGAAAATGTCTGATGCAGTGGATTTAGTGGATACATCGATCATTAAAATTGGAAAAGACTTTAAATTTATTGGCTATCCGATTTATTCAAAAGAGGGAATTATGTGATGAGATTTGGTTTTGATATCGATGATACATTAATAAATTTACGCGAGCATGCCTTTAACATATACAATCAAAGGTTGAATCAGAATGTTCCGATCGAAGTTTTTCATAACTTAAAACGAGTAGAGATACATGAACCCTTTGGATTAACAGGTGAACAAGGGCAAGAAATGTGGCGTAATTCTTTAGAAGAAATTTATTATACATCATGTCCTGCTTTTCCAGATGCTGTCGAAACTTTACAAGAACTAGAGAAGAAGGGGCATGAAATCTATTATATTACGGCTAGACCCAAAGAACATGGGGAAAGAACGAAAGAATGGTTAAAAGAAAACGGTTTTCCTGTTCATGAGGAGAGGTTTTTTTATGGAATGCAGGATCATGAAAAGGTAGAAATCATTAAAAAATTAAAACTCGATTATTATTTTGATGATAAACCAGAGGTTTTAAATACATTATTAAACGAATCAATTAAAATATTTCTCAGGGATCAATCCTATAATCGGCATTTAAATGTACCGAGAATTATAAATTGGAGTGACCTTGAGGAAACAATTAAAGATAAAGTGAAATAAAAGTCGAGTTTTATTGTGTGTTAAAGCTATCTTGTAAAGACAAGATGGCTTTTTAATATATATAGGTTAAAAATGTGACTATTTAGTTAAATATAATAAAACAAGTTGACACTGATAATCATTCTCTTTATAATCAGAATTGTGAATGATAATCATTATCAAATATAAAAATTATACAAACCGGGGGAAAATCACAATGTCAATCAAATTTAAACTTCTAGCAGCAATGGCAGCCCTTTCATTAGTTCTTGGAGCTTGTGGGAAAGCGGAAGAAACCGCTAGTAAACCAAAGGTAGAGAACAAGGAAAAAGTATCAGAGAAGAAAGAAGCAGAAGCAGAAGAAAAAGAAAAAGTAGAGTATGCTGATGTATTTAAAGAAGCTATTACGGAACTAGAAAAAGCAAAAGAAGGAAAAGAAGTTGATTTTGATAAAGTGACAGAATTATATAATACAAATTTAAAAGAGTTGGTTCAACAGCGAGACGCAGAATTTGAAGACACTATCGATGAAAAAATCACTACAGCCCTAACGGCAGGTAAAGACGGTTCAATGGATAAAGTAATCGTAAAACAAATCTTTGATAAATTAATGCAAAAGGTATTTTATACATCTATTAAACACGATTTTACAGAAGTAACTGAAAAATGGGGTAAAACTGAAGAAGTCAATGCAGAATTAGAAGAAGCAAAAGGATATTATGCCATTCTAAAATCAACTGTAGAAAAGCGTGATGCTGCCTATGGAACAAACCTTGTCAGTGTAATTGATGGTGGATTTAGCGAAATAGAAACAGCAATTAAAAACAATGATCAACTAAGCTTTAACTTAGGTAAGCAAGTGGTTGACAAAACGTTAATGAAGACCTTCTATCTAGCAACGGGTGCACTTCCCAATGGATATGCAACAAAGGCTGCAGCTGAAGCGGGGAAAGATGCTGCTTTAGCCAAAGTAGAACAGGCAGAAGGCTGGGCATTCTTCCAATCTTTATATAGCTATTTGAACAAACATGCAGCTGATGAAACTGCATTAATTGAAAAACAATTCAATCTTGAATCTGATGTAAAAGCAGTTGATCCAGCTGCTGTTAATAAAGCTTTTGTTCGTGGTTTTGCAAAAATTGCCATTTCTGAGTATGGTGAGAGTAAAGAATTATTAGGTGAAGATAAAGCTGTTATCACTGGTTTAGAGGGTGCGTTATTCATCGATATCATCGGCGAAGATATCAAGCCCCTTCTTGGAGAAGATGGTTATAAGACATTAACTGAAAAAGCACAGAAATATGTTGAAACAGCAAAAGCCAAAGATAAAGCTGCTGGTGAAGCACAATTGAACGAGTTAATTTCCACTCTGAATACAATCGTAGAAAAAGCGAAATAATGCAGAGGAAAAACCTTGTTAACTTACGCAAGGTTTTTCCTTTTTTCTCTGATATGAGAGAATAATGTACATAATAAGTCGTGATGACCAACTAGGTATAGAGGTGTTATACATTGAAAGTAATTGTTACTGGCGGAGCAGGGTTTATTGGCTCCCATCTTACAAGGAAATTGTTAACGGAAGGCCATGAGGTTTTAATCATCGATGAACTGCATCCTTACTATTCTGTTGCTAGGAAAAAACGACAGCTAGAATTTGCACGTGGAGCAGGAGAGTTCGCTTTCATTCAAAAAAGTCTTCTAAATGACGAAGCGGAAGTAAAGGAAATCTTTCTTTCCTACAAGCCAGAAATGGTAATACACCTAGCGGCCATTCCTGGAGTATCACATTCAATAGCGGCCCCGAATGAGTATGTTGACTACGATATTAAAGCCACCATTAATGCACTGCGATTTGCGGGTCAATCAAACGTAAAACATTTTATTTTTGCTTCTTCCTCATCGGTTTACGGAGAACAAAAGAACGTTCCGCTTCAAGAAGAGATGGCGATTGGAAAGGTGGTATCTCCTTATGCAGCAGCTAAATTTGGGGCTGAATCCTTTTGCCATGCCTATTCTTCATTATTTGACTATAAAATTTCTATCCTTCGCTTTTTTACCGTTTATGGACCCTGGGGTAGGCCAGATATGGCCATTACAGGGTTTATTAAAAATTTGCTGAATAAACAGGAAATTACATTGTTTGGAAATAGAACGGCTAGGGACTATACATATATAGATGATTGTATAACAGGGATCATTAGTGCTTTTAACCAAACTGAAAGGGTCGGTACCTATAATATAGGGTCTGGTAAACCGATTTTTATTGAGGAATTAGTTGAGTATTTAAAGCAGCATTTTCCTGATATATCTGTAAAACAAAGTGGTTTTCGCCAAGGGGATGTCAATTCCACATGGGCGGATATTTCGAAGGCACATCAACAGCTTGGATTTTCCCCATCAATATCTTTTTCAGAGGGACTTGCTAAAACGATAGAATGGGCCAAAAAGCATGTTTCGGAAATCAGTTAAACGTTTGGTTAAAGTGATGGGATTCATTTTGGCAGGAATTTTTATCCTGTTGTCATGGCGATATTTTCATGCTGAAAACTTTTTAAATGGGTCCAAAAAATTTTTCTTGGGTAATCCTTTGATTATCATAGTTGTTACCGTGGGTTACCTATCCTCATTTATCCTCAGAGCAGAGGCGTGGAGATTATATCTAGGAAAGAAAGCCAAGTTTATAAGCTGTTTACAAGGCATTCTCTTAAGTCTTTTCGTAAATCATATCACTCCAATAAAGGTTGGGGATGCGGTAAGGGTCGGGGTGTTGTCCTGGAAGGAAAAAAACATAAGTCCTGATGTTTCTGCACATTCTGTAGTTGTGCTCAGATTGCTTGATATGTTGTTCCTAATGTTATTTTCCATAATAGGACTTGTTGCTTTTTCCAAAGCGTTTATCTTCCACTTGTCATTAGGAGTATTGCTTATTTTAGGTTTAAGCTTTCTAATAGGAGGATTTATAGTCTTTAAATACCGTCCACTCTTTGTGGAAAAGCATATCTTATTATTAAGAACAAGCTTTAAGGGCTGGAATTTTGTTTATATTTTTTTCTTGATTGGATTAAGCTGGGCTATGGAAGGCGCTGTTTTGTGGGGAGTAACAGCTTCGTTAGGTGATGGTCTTTCTATTTATAAGTCAATTTGGGTCAATTCTATTACTGTCGGTGGGCAGGTATTTCAAATTACACCTGGGGGAATATCTACATACGAATCAGTCATGACCGCGGCTTTAACAAGTTTTGGGTTTCCGACAAAGGATGGATATATGGTTGCTCTTATTAGCCATAGTTATAAGTTTATTTTTTCCTATTTCGTTGGTTTCCTGCTATTGATTCATTCACCTGCATCAAATTTTAAACAAATAAAAGTGTTTCTAAGAATGAGAGGAAGACAAAAATGAAAAAAGCATCTTCTTTTGAAAAAGTGGCGGCAAGGTGTTGGAACCTTCTGAATGAAGGGAAGCCGTTTACTCCAATATTTACAATCGGTACCATGTTGATTTATTCCCTATCTAAGTTGGGATCCCCTTCTTACAGTTTAGATCTATTCTTAGGGTTATTAGCCATCTTACCTCTATTAATTATTTACTACCTTTACGATTATCCATTATTTCTTAGAAACTATTTATGGATCCCATTTACAGCCTTTCTTATCATTTGGGATCATGTGAATCTTAGTTTGCTTTTTACTGGCATTGGTTTATATTTCTTCTTTACAGTCTTTTTTTGGGGCACATTTTATTATCATTTGCGCATCGGTACCTCATGGCTGAATTTTACCCGGTTCTGGAAGCTCGTTTTAAAAAATAGTGATTCAACAAGTGGGAATGCCCAAGAACAACTGCCAAAGTTTCTTTTGTTATTATCACTTTGGAATTTGACTATTGAGAAGCAAACCTGGTCGGGAAGTGAAATTGGAGTCATCGTATTCTTCTATTTAGGAATTCTATTGTTTTCTTGGATTCTTCATAAAAATCTGTTCGATTGGAAGCCGAAGATTATCCCTACCTTTACTTCTAATGTTGATGAGCGGACAGATGCCATTAATAAGAAAGTTATTGTTATTGTCATTGACGGAATGAGGAAAGAGCGTTTTGAAGAAGCGAATACTCCCTTTCTCGACTATTTGAGAAAAAATGGAACAGACTATACTAGAATGGAAACCGTATATCCAGCAAGAACTGTCGTTTGTTTTTCATCGATGTTTTCAGGGACTTACCCATTTGAACATGGAATCAAGTCGAATATGGTTTGGAAGCAGGGTATTAAAGTAGAGAGCGTATTTGACACATTAAGAAAAGTAGGGAAAAAGGGTTCATTATTAGCGGTAGCCCATCTCGTTGATTCCTTTGGAAAGGATGTAGAGACATTCACAGCCGTAATGCACAATAATGTTGTCGATCGTAAAATTATTGATCGAGCGAAAAATATCATGGAAGAACAGAATCCTGATTTGCAAATTGTGCAATTAATAAGTACAGACCAAACTGGACATAGCCGAGGAGTATTATATAACGAATATATTCAAAAAATCGAAGAGGCTGACGCCTTGGTTAAAGAATATTTTGAGTGGTTAAAAGAGAAAGGTAAGCTTGAAAATTACACGTTTATTGTTTGTGCTGACCATGGTCAGGCTGATGGGATTGGTGGACATGGCCACCTAGATGAAGGTGAAAGATTCGTACCGTTCTTTATGTATGGTCCGTCTATTGAAACAGGAAAAAGTGTGGAGGAAAAGCATAGTTTGGTTTCCCTCGCCTCAACGATTTCCTATTTGTTGGGGGCACCATATCCTAGTCACAGCCGTGGACCAGTATTAATAGAGGCAGTAAGGAAGGATGATTAATCAATGGAGCAGCAAAAAGTAATTGTCTTTCTTCCAGCTTTCAATGAGGAAGAGTCGATTGCCCAAGTCATTCAAAAAATACCAAGAGATTTCGATCCAAAGGTGAAGGTAGAGGTTTTAGTGATAAATGATGGCTCTAATGATCGAACGGTCGAGCAGTCCTGGAAAGCAGGAGCAGATTATGTCCATACCTTTTCTAAAAACCTTGGATTAGGTGCTGCTGTTCGTAAAGGGCTGGAGCTTTGTGTTTTAAATGGAGCAGATATTGGTGTCATGATTGATGCTGATAATGAATACCCTGCTGATCAGATTCCTGATATTGTCAAACCCATCTTAATGGGAACAGCTGATTATGTAATGGGTTCCCGTTTCCTTGGAACTATTGAAGGAATGCAGTGGAACAGGAGAATCGGGAATTATTGTTTTACGTTTCTACAAGCACTTTTACTAAGAAAATGGATTTATGATGGACAGTCTGGAATGAGAGCTTTTTCTAGACAAGCTATGGAAGAAGCTGAAATTGTTCATGATTACAATTATGCACAAGTTGTCACGCTGAATCTCATTAGAAAAGGCTTTCGGATGAAAGAAGTCCCCATTCGATATCAGGTCCGTAAAGCAGGGGAATCATTTATCAAGTTTCGTAGTTATATGACATCGGTCTTACCCGCCATTTTAAAAGAAATGAGAAGGCCAGTGAAAAAGGTGATCCATAATAGGACAACATCTGGTGCAAGAGACAGGGAATTACACCTTTTGAAAGCAAGGGAGATTAATAAGTAAGATAAATATGATAAATATGTGACATTCTAAATCCTTGCATTGACAGCGAGGATGATAATCATTATCATTATTCATGTAGGAGGGAAATTCTTAATGAAGAAATTTTTTGGATTATTTTTTACTTTCGCATTAATTTTTTACAGCATTCCTTTAAGTAGTGCTTTTGCCTATTCCTATGGTGATCCGAATGAGGAGAAGGTAGCTGAGGTGTACAAAGAAATGGTAGTGAAGCTTGATGAGAATCCTCCCAATTACAATTCCGCCAAAAAAAACTTTGAAACTGTTAAAGAAGAGATCGATATGCATATGGGCCAAGAGCCTGCTAAGCTAATTCTGAGTAACCTTAAAGATAAGGACAAGGAAGCCACCATTAACAATATGGAAAAACTACTGGTTTTAAATATTGCGAGGCGTTTAGAGAGTATTGAAAAGGACTTTGCTGAATATGACACAACGAAAAGACTCCTAGCTAAAGCCTTTGCTACATACGAAGCGTTGTCTCCTAAAGTGGAAGTTGAAAAACCTGAGAATGATAAGAAAATCAGAACGGATTTTGATCAGGCCCTTGGAGCATTGGGGAATCCCGGATTGTTTGGTGTCGGGAAAAAAGAAGCGAATTTAGACGCATTTAAGGAAAATAAAGACGAGATTTTAGACTCATTAAAAACTGAATTCAACATAAAAAGTCTTGAAGTCGGGCATTTTTCTGAAAGTGCTACAGAATCTGGGACTGTAAAAAAAGACTGGACGGATATTTCGAATATCCGAAACTGGGTACCGCTTGTATTAATCGCAGGTATAATAATAGCGGTAATCATAGTTGTTATCCGCAGGAGAAAAAATAGAAATTAGGAAACATCACCATTGGGGAGGGACTCGGCTGTGGAAATTCAAGCTCTATTAATCACATTCCGTGAAGTGTTAGAGGCGTTATTGATTGTTGGCATAATAACTACCTATCTAAAAAGAGTGGACCATAAGCAGTACAATAAATATGTTTGGTTAGGAGCAGGTCTTGCCATATTAGCAAGTGTCGGGGTTGCCCTCCTATTCCAAATTGTTTTTACAGGATTCGCTGCAATGGGAAGCGAAATGTATTTGAAAATAGGAATTATGCTCGTTTCGACCGTATTATTAACCCAAATGGTTTTCTGGATGGCAAGCCACAGCCGTGATTTAAAAGGAAATATGGAAGGGAAAATGAATAAATTCATTTCCACAGGTAACGTTGTTGGAATGGTAATCCATTCTTTTCTAGTCGTCCTTCGTGAAGGAGTAGAAACCGTATTCTTTTTTGCTGCAATTACAGGTGGAAACATCGGCGCAGCCATGCAGGGATGGGGCGCGATTACTGGTGTGGTGATAGCAATTTTTGTTTCTTATTTGTTCTTTAAAGGAACGATGAGGATTCCTTTGAGCACTTTCTTCAAGTTAACCGGTGCTTTTATTATTCTTATATCTGCTGGACTACTAGTACAAGCGATTTCCATGATGCAGGACCTTAATATCATTGGCAGTGTACTTCCACATGTGTATGATCTTACATGGTTCCTGCCAGAGCATCCGATTGATTACACACATTACCTTCGTGATACTGGTTCGGCTCCGATATTATCCGGGGATATTGGAATATTTCTAAAAGCTCTGTTCGGCTATTCTTCCATGCCTTCTATTGAAGAAATATTGGCTTATAACGGATACTTTGTCGCAATTTTATTGCTTACCTCTTCCAAACCTGCAGGTAGCAAGCAAACAAATAAAACGAATGCAAAGACAACTAAAATTCTTGAGACACAAGTGAAATAAATTTTTGAACATTTAAAGTACAAGGCCGATGCCTTGTACTTTTTCTCTAGATCAGGTGGTGGATATTTATTGTTCAAAAGTGATTTAAAAGGTCCCTTTTTATTAGTGATAAGTGTTACAGCTATAATTATTGTTTTTATATCTCAACTGTATTTTATTAATCCATATACCTCCTCGTGGGATCAGGTAGATTTTGCACTGGCTGTGAAGCGCTATGATTTAATGGCTATGCAGCCGCACTTCCCTGGATATCCCTTTTTTATTTTAGGAGGGAAATTCATTCATCTGTTTGTAATGGACCCATCAAAAGCTTTAACGATTTTTAATGTCTTTTGTTATGCTAGTTCTATTTTTCCCATTTATAAGTTGTCCAGGAGATTCATACAAAGATCATTTGCTAGTTTATCTACAGCACTTATTTATTCAGCAAGCTACAGTGTTATTATCGTTAATCAGCCAATGTCAGAAGGCGCGGCACTGGCAGCATTTTGGTGGTATTTATGGAGCCTTCTTTTTGCTTTAAACAAAAAAGATTCAAGAGCGATCTTAATACCCTTAGGTTTTTTGAGTCTTATGCTAGGAATTCGCCTTTCCTACTTGCCCTTTGCAATCGGTATAATCTTTCTGTTTTATTGGAAAGTAAAAAAAGATGGATTAAAAATGAAATTGATCATATTTTACTTGATCTCGGGAGTCATCTTTCAAGCAATATGGGTAATTGGTCTTGTCATTTCAGAGGGGAGTATAATCGGTTTTATTAAGCTTTCTTTAGCGTTTACCAGCGGTCATTTCAATGATTGGGGAGGAACGGTAGAGGCAGCTGATATTGGTTTTTTTGATAGATTTATCATTTTCTCCTCAAAGAACATCCTATGGACAGGGATTGCAACTGAATCAGTGCTTAGTGCTGTCATTTATATTTTCCTTCTCATTTATATATTTTTTAGGGCGTTCAAAAAAACAAAAAAAAGATGGCCATTTATGAACCTTCTTTATATATTGTTTAGCGGTTATTTTGGTTGGGCACTATTGGCTCAAAATGTAGAAAAAGCAAGGCATGCGCTCCCGCTTGCGGTCTTATTGATATTTTTCCTTTGTATTCGTCTTTTTTCAGAAAGAATCCCTTTTTTTGTCGTGGGACTCAGCATTTTCGTCCTAGGCCATCAGGTAAATCAAAATTTAACCCTATTAGCGACGGAAGCTAAAGAACCTCCAGCTGTTTATAAAATGAATGCATTTATTGAGAAAATGAATGAACCTGTTATACTCTACACATGGGAAGAAACGAGGGTGTTACAGTATTTAGAGGTTCCATATACACACAAAAGGATAGAAACTTACCAATATTTCCGGTATGATGCGAAATATTTCCAAGGCAGGACCGTACTACTTACAGATAAAGTGATTCAAGGATTTAGGTCACAAGGTATTTCAATAGATGGGAAAATCAAAAAGGTAGCAACTTTTCATTCCAACGGGCTTTTTGATCCAGTTTATCATGAAATAATTTTATATAAATGGATGGAGAAATGAACTGAGTCGTAATTAATAAGAAATACTCAATATGGAAAGGAAAATCTTCATTGAAAAAAATAGCCATTGCTGGAACAGGATACGTTGGACTAGTTACAGGGGTTTGTTTAGCAGACATCGGCCATGATGTGATTTGCGTAGACCAGGACCATCATAAAATAAGTACATTAAACAATGGGTATCCTCCAATTTATGAGCCAGGATTAAATGAACTGATGTTGAAAAATATGGAGGAGGGGCGGTTACGGTTTACAACTAGCCCTTCTATTGGCTTTAAATCGGCTGAAATCATAATGATAACAGTAGGAACCCCTCAAAATGAAAATGGCTCCCTTGATTTACAATATATTGAACAGATTTCTAAAGAAATTGGCAGGTCAATAAAGCGAAATAACGTCATTGTCGTTACAAAAAGTACGGTACCAGTGGGAACAAATGCAAATATTAAAAATTGGATTCAATCCGAAATGCAAACAAGTCTTAAATTTCAAATCGTTTCCAATCCTGAATTTATCAGCCAAGGGTCGGCAATTTATGATACTTTTCACGGGGATCGGATAATTATTGGATCTGATAGTGAGGAAGCCCTCCATTCGTTGGAAGAATTATATCAGCCGTTTGGTATTCCCATTTTTAAAACGGATATGAATAGTGCTGAATTAATAAAAATAGCATCAAATTCATTCTTAGCTTTAAAAATTAGTTACGTAAATGCACTCGCAAGTATTTGTGAACATGTTGGCGGAAATATTGAAGACGTATCATTTGGAATGGGGATGGACTCAAGGATCGGATCATCATTTCTTAAGGCTGGAGTAGGTTTTGGCGGCTCATGCCTGCCGAAAGATACCCACGCACTAGTTCAAATGGGTAATGATGCGGGAGAAGCTATTAACCTCATTGAGGAGGTTATTGAAGTTAATAAAAGACAGGAACTTAAACTATTGGAAAAGGCCCTGAACCGATTTCAAAGTTTACGTGGGAAAAAAGTTGCATTACTGGGGCTTTCATTTAAACCTAATACAGACGATATCAGGGAAGCCGTTTCGATTAAGTTAGCCAAGCGTCTAGTTCAAGAAGGGGCGATAGTAATTGCCTATGATCCCGTCTCAATTCCAAATGTGAAAAAGGTTTTAGGAAAGCTAATTTCTTATGCAGATACGGTCGAGCAAGCTCTCATGAATGCTGACCTTACGTTTATTGTAACTGAGTGGGATGAAATTAAAAATGTTCCATTAAATCTTTTCCATGAGTTAATGAAAGAACCCGTTATCTTTGACGGGAGAAATTGCTTTCAATTAGAATCTATAAAAAAATATCCAGTTGAATATTATTCAATTGGCAGACCAAATGTAATTGGAGAGATAAACACGGTGCTACAAAACAAAGGCAGCTAGTCAGAATAGCTGCCTTTGTTATTAAAATAATAAATTACTTTGTACATTCTTTGCAGGTTTGAATAGGTCATTGTAGTTGTCATACACTCGGGGGACTCTTTTCCCAATTAAACAAACAACCTCATAATTGATGGTGCCCATTAAATGGGCAATTTCGTCCACGGACTGAAATGAAGAGCAGCTTTCTCCAAATATGGTGACTACATCACCAACAGAACAATTTTGTATATCCGTAATATCGATCATCGTTTGATCCATGCACACCCTTCCTGCAATAGCAGATTTTTTCCCATGGATTAATACCTTCCCACGGTTTGATAGGAGACGGGAAAGTCCGTCAGCGTATCCAAGCGGAAGGGTAGCGATAAGACTTACTCTTTCCGGCTTCCAAGTCCACCCGTAGCTGATTGCTTGTAAAGCTGCTACTTTTTTTATAGCAGCAATTTTCGTTTTGAGGGTCATGGCCTGCTTTAGCTGGATGGAGTGGTTTTTTAACGAAGCATCTGGATATAACCCATACAAGGAAACTCCAATTCGAACCATGTCCAGATGCATTTCTGGAAATTTCATTGTTGCAGCACTGTTGCAGCAATGTTTTATGGGTATATAAATACAGTTGTTTTCCAAATATTCTACTATTGATTGAAATTTATTAAACTGTGCATATGTAAGTTCACTGTTTTCACTATCTGCATTAGCAAAATGAGTAAATACCCCTTCAAGACAAACATTTTTTGCTTTCATGGCCTTCTTAGCAAGAATTAGTGCATCATCACTGGAAGTAACGCCAATCCTGGACATACCAGTATCAATTTTCAAATGAATAGAAGCAGTTTTGCTTAAGCTGTCCGCTTGGACAATGACTTCATCCAATACTTCATGGTCAAAGACTGTTAGCGTGATATTTTCTAAAATGGCAGCCCTAATCGAACGTGTCGGAGTATACCCGAGTACGAGAATGGGTTGTGTGATCCCAGACAGTCTAAGTTTGATGGCCTCATCTACAAGAGCAACTGCTAAATAATCTGCACCAGCTTCAATCGCTGTTTTTGCAATTTCAATGGCCCCGTGTCCGTATCCATCTGCTTTAACCACTGCCATGATTTTTGCATGTGGGTGAACAAACTGCCTAAACTGTAGATAATTATTTTTAATATGGTCTAGTGAAATTTCAGCCCATGTATCGCGGTAACTCAATTGATTCATGTAAACCATCCCCTTTAATCAAACATCCCCTCAAGAGTTTCTTGAGGGGAATAACTACAATTAAATCGTAGCTAGTTCTTTTTCTAATGCCTTTTCGACTGTTACATAATCAAACCCTAGATCTTTTGCTACTGCTTCATAAGTGATTTCTCCGTTGGCAACGTTAACGCCAAGATATAATGCAGCATTTTCAGAAATGGCTTTGAAAACCCCTTTATTTGCGATTTGCAATGCATATGGAACAGTAACATTGGTTAGTGCTATTGTTGAAGTTCTTGGAACGGCACCAGGCATATTTGCAACAGAGTAGTGTACAACTCCATGTTTGATAAAGGTTGGATTGTCATGTGTTGTCACATGGTCGATTGTTTCAACAATTCCACCCTGGTCAATCGCAACATCGACAATCACTGAACCAGACTTCATCGATTTAACCATTTCTTCTGTAACCAGCTTAGGAGCCTTTGCACCAGGGATTAATACTGCTCCGATCAGAAGGTCAGCTTCTGCCACTGCTTCAGCAATATTGAAAGGATTAGACATTAATGTTTTGATTTGATTTCCAAAAATGTCGTCTAACTGACGAAGACGGTCAGCACTTAGATCAATAATTGTTACGTCAGCACCTAAACCGATGGCCATTTTAGCTGCATTGGTTCCAACAATCCCACCACCAACAATGGTAACTTTTCCACGGTTAACTCCTGGGACACCAGCAAGGAGAATTCCAAGACCACCATTATTTTTTTGTAAGAACTGTGCGCCAATTTGAGCAGCCATGCGTCCAGCTACTTCACTCATTGGTGTAAGCAGTGGAAGAGTCCTGTTTACAGATACAGTTTCATAAGCAACTGCGATAACACCTTTTTCTTTAAGAGCTTTTGCTAACTCTGGCTCAGCTGCAAGGTGTAAGTAAGTAAATAAAATTAAACCTTGGCGGAAGTACTTATATTCACTTGAAAGAGGCTCTTTCACTTTCATAATCATATCTGCTTTTGTCCATACCTGTTCAGCGCTATCTAAAATCTCAGCACCAGCTTTAGCATAATCATCGTTAGTGAAACCGCTTCCAATTCCTGCGTCCTTTTCCATAAACACAGTGTGGCCGGCATTTAGGAATGATACAACACCTGCTGGAGTTAGTGCTACACGATTTTCATTATTTTTAATTTCTTTAGGTACACCTATAAACATAATCTTATTTCCTCCCCTAGTTACATTAAAGTGTTTTGCTATGGCTAAAGTATAGAATGTTTGCCAGAGAATTTCTTTGTTTAGAAAAGAGAAAGATTTTCATTCTTTTTGGGGATTTTCACAAAAAGTTCAAATCCCCTGATATTTTTCAAGTTTTAAATCTAGGTAGAGGATCATTTTTTGGTTAGGATCCTTGAAATTTACATCACCAATTTCGGTGATTCGTTTAAGTCGATAATTTAATGTGTTAGCATGGACATTTAATTCCTTGGCTGCATCATTAATGTTGTTATCTTTATTTAAGAAAACCTCTAATGTTTCAATTAAATTGCTGTTGTGTTTTTGGTCATATTCATGAAGCAGTTTTAAGGAGTAATTTTCATATTCTTCGGTTTGTCTTTTTTCTAAAATAAGATCAAAAATTTGATATATTCCTAGTTTTTGATAATTAAAAATGTCCTTTGTTTCCATTGGGAATTTTTCTTTAATTGATAAAACCGCCAATGTTTCCTTATATGCTTTGTTTGTTTTTTGATAATCCTCTTTAATACTGCTATATCCTGGTTGGATCTCCTTAATTCCATATCTATCACTCATTTGTAGGACAAAGAATTTCGCAAATTGATCAAGCTCATTGAAAGGGTTTTCAATATTAGTAACTGATACCAATAGAATTAGTTGATTGCAGTCTATTGTATAAAGAGTAATTTTTATTCGTTGATTTGTTTTCAAAAGATATGAGATGGATTGCTCTACTTTGTTCGTGATATTTTCATGGAACTGAAAAACAAGAACCGCATAAGATGTCGGCGGTGTAAGTTGTAATGAATGGAAATGTTCGAAAATTTCCTCTTTTGCTTTCAGATGACCTGTTAATAGCTTCCAAAAGAATTCTTGTGAACGTTCTTCCTTTTTGTTCTTTCTCGTCTGGAGCTGTAATAGTTTATTTTTTGCGGAATCCGCTGCTTTTTTTAAAAGGATGAAATCATCAGCCGTTAATGTTTTATCAATTTCTATTGCCCAAATAAATCCGATCACTTCATCCTGCTTCCATATAGAGATAGCGACTCTTTGGTTAAGCCCTATATCATTCATGTTTTTTACACGAATAGGCTCTTGGGTCTTTAGTAAAGCAGGAATCGTTCCTTCCTTCCATAATTGATTAATGACTTTTTCCGGTACTCTCCGGCCTATGATGGTAGAAATTCTTGCTGGATCTGTACGTTCATCATGTGTACTATAGGCAAGTAGGCGGTGGTTTGCATCCTCAATTGTAATAGGGCACATTAGTACCTGACTAATAAGGTCGGCAAATTCATCTAAGCTATCAAAGGCAGTCTTAAATGGGTCATGTAGTCTAGTATTCAAAATGATTACCCCCGGATTAATATATAATGACATATGGTAGTCTTGTTCAGTTCATAAAATGCCTTTGTTTAATTTTACAAAAAATATAAAATAATTTCATTTATTTTAACAAAATAAATAATATGCTATAATGTTAAAATGATTTAGAGTAATCCCAAAAGAGTAAATATTTTTAAAATTGCTCTTTTGAAAGCGTTATCATTAGGAGAAAAGGAGGAATTAGTGATAAAAAGCTTAAAAGTGAAGCCTAATATTGCTATATTAATAAAGAGAAGAAATTATTTCATTGGGATGAGAGAATTTTGAAGTTTATTTATAAAGGGGGATTTATATGAGTAAAAACACTCATGGGAAAGAGCTACATCGTGGTTTAGAAGAAAGGCATATCACCTTGATGTCTTTAGGGGCAGCCATCGGGGTAGGACTATTTCTTGGTTCTGCAACAGCCATTAAGATGGCGGGACCAGGTATTTTGTTTGGATATGCGGTTGCTGGATTAATTATGTTTTTTATTATGCGTGCACTGGGAGAAATGGCGATTCAAAAACCGGTTGCAGGTTCTTTTAGTAAATATGCGCGTGATTATTTAGGACCACTTGCTGGATACATAACAGGTTGGAATTACTGGTTTTTATGGGTCGTTACCTGTATGGCAGAGATTACAGCTGTAGGAATTTACATGGAGTATTGGTATCCGGATGTTCCACGGTGGATTTGGGCACTCACCGCACTGGTGGTTATGGCGACTGTCAATTTCCTTGCGGTAAAAGCGTATGGTGAATTAGAATTTTGGTTTGCGCTAATTAAAATTGTTACGATTATTGCGATGATTGCCATCGGAATTGGAATGATTTTCTTTGGTATTGGCAACGGTGGTATTGCTACTGGTATTAAGAATTTATGGGATCATGGCGGGTTATTCCCTAATGGGATTAAAGGCGTATTATTATCTTTACAAATGGTTATGTTTGCTTATTTGGGGATTGAAATGATTGGGGTGACTGCAGGGGAGGTTAAAAACCCTGAAAAATCTCTTGCGAGAGCAATCGATTCTGTTTTCTGGCGTATTCTAATTTTTTACGTCGGTGCTTTATTTGTCATTATGTCTATCTATCCATGGGAGGAAATTGGTACAAAAGGAAGCCCATTTGTACTAACCTTTGAAAAAATCGGGATACCGGGAGCAGCAGGTATTATTAACTTCGTCGTACTAACAGCAGCACTTTCGTCCTGTAACAGTGGGATTTTTAGTACGGCACGGATGTTATTTAACCTTGCTCAGCATGGTGAGGCACCACAGAATTTCGCGAAGGTCACAAAAAGTGGTGTTCCAGGGATTGCAGTAGTTGCTTCTGCCGGTGCGTTATTGATTGGCGTCGTTTTAAATTATATTGTTCCTGCAAAAGTTTTTACATGGGTTACTAGTATTGCGACCTTTGGTGCGATCTGGACGTGGGGAGTCATTCTTTTATCGCAAATTCGCTATCGTAAGAACTTAAAGCCGACTGAGACGAAAGCTTTAAAATATAAGATGCCACTTTTCCCATTTACTTCATATATTTCATTAGCCTTCTTAGCATTTGTCATTGGGTTAATGGCTTATAATCCGGATACGAGAATTGCATTAGTAATTGGACCGTTATTCCTAGTATTCTTGGTAGCAGTTTATTATGCAAAAGGATTTCATAAACGAGATGTAATCCAAAATAATGCGAAAGAACGTGTTAGTTAAAAAACTATTCGAAGAAGGATAGAAGAAAAAGCAGTGGAATCCCCACTGCTTTTTCGTTTGAAAATTAATTTGGTTTATTAAAAAAGAACATGTCCAATTGATGGATGGGGAATTTTGCGATTTCAAATACTAACATTGTCAATTAAAGGAGGTAATCGGTTTTGTTGGTGAGGAGAATAACTGTCCTGATAATGGCCATGGTTTTAACACTTTCATTTTATAAAGTTGTTGCAAATGCAGAAACAACGGCAAACTTGTCTGAACAAAATACGATGTCGGTACTTTGGTTTCAAAGCGCCGGGGAAGCAAAAGGGTTATATTATCAAGGCTATAACATTGGAAGGATGAGATTGGACGAAATCATGAATAAAGGAAGGGGAAAAAGTAACTTAAAGCCAGCAATTGTCCTTGATATCGATGAGACTATTTTAAATAACAGCCCACACCAAGCTAGGTATGTAATTGCAGGAAGAAAAATTCCTTTTAATTGGAATGAATGGTTCAATCGAACTAAAGCAAAACCACTTCCGGGGGCAATTGAGTTTTTGCATTATGCAAATTCTTTAGGTGTGGAGATTTATTACATTTCCAACCGTTATGAATCACAAAAAGCTGCAGCTATTAAAAATTTACAGAGTGTAGGTGCACCCCAAGCTGATTCAGACCATGTATTATTACTGCAGCCTGGTGAAATTGGGAAAGAAACGCGCCGCAGGCAAGTAGGGAGAACACATGAAATACTTCTATTATTTGGCGATAACCTTGGAGATTTCAGTGGTTTTGATTTGTTATCCGTTTCTGAAAGAAATCAAGCAGTGGACAGATATAGAGAGGAATTCGGTAAAAAGCTGATTCTGTTTCCAAACCCAATGTATGGTGATTGGGAAGGCGCCATTTATAATTATGATTACAAGAAATCTGATGAAGAAAAAGCTAAACTAAGAAAGAAATTCTTGGAAACATACCGTTAGAATAAAAAAGACGCCAGAGAAGGCGTCTTTTGTCTGGACGAAATAATAAATAATATCATAGACATCAAGAGCAACTCAATTCCTTACATTTTTAAGGATATTGATTGCAAAGACAATGATACCTAATACCATCAAGGTCCCGCCTGTAGCTACTGCAGGCGCGGCACTTTCCGTTCCGGTTACTAAAAAAGCGAGTCCAATCATCATAATGGGAAGAGAAATATTATGAAGCCAAAAGTGAACCTTTGCCAGCGTTGTTTCCGCAGCACCTGGAAAACCAACATAGATGAGACCAGCGACAGCCATAGTCAGCCAACCTAATAAATTAATATGGGCATGAACCGGTGTGAAGTCGAAACTTTCCGTCATTGACATATACATACCCATGCAAACCCCAATGACAAAATACACAACAGAAATTTTAATCAACCTAATTGCCATTTTTCCGCCTCCTCTTTTAAACCTAAAAGATATGACTACAGTACTAATTATGCTGAAATACTCTGAAAAATAACTTTGATTTCAAGAGGACAAAGCAAGAATTTCATGGACGGAAAAAAGCCACCAATAAATGGTAGCTTTTTGCTAAGCATTAAAAAAGTGCTTTAATACCTACTAAAACAATCCCTATTAAAAATCCACATACTGCACCATTGACACGGATCCATTGCAGGTCTTTTCCAACGTTAGTTTCAACCATATCGATAAGTGTTTTATCATCTAGTTTTTCTAAATTCTCTTTAACAAGCATTCCTATTTTTGAATGATTTTTATCAACAAAACTAAAAATATGATTTTTAATCCAAGCTTCAATAAGGTTCACTTTTTCTGGATTTAATTCGATACCTTCTAAACCCTTTTTAATTAAAGGGAGGAGATAATCATCATAAAAGGCAGGTTTTTCGACAAAGTCATAAGCTTTTTGCTGGATCTGACTTAATAAATCAGTAATTTGTTCTTGCAACTCCCATTTATCTACTAGCTGGGATTTAAAGTTATTAAGTTCTTCATAAATCTTTTCATCACTTTTTATTGATTGCAGCTTTTTATTCATATGAATCATTAAGGTATGTCTATTTTGATTTAAGGGGTCACTATAGCTGGCTACACCTTTTAGAATAAGACTTTGGATAATGTTCCCTAGCTTTTCTTCATTAACAAGGTTGCTAAATGACTTTAAGGCAAATTGCATAAAACCATCTGCCTTAATATTTTCCACCGCATCTACAGCCAACCCACCAAGTTTGTATTTTGTACTTTCTTTCCTGGCCCATTCATCAATTTCTTTTAGGATATAATCTAGTACTTTTTCATCATATTTTCTAATACTAATCTGGTCGATAAGCAAGGGGAGATAATTCTTGCTATCCAAATCGTTGATTCGTAATTTTAGTTCTTTTTCTAGAAGCGGAGCAAATTTTTTTATATCAAATATTTTTATCAAATGTTTAGAAATCATTAGGAAAGACTTTTGAACGGCTTGTGATGGTAATTCATTATAGATGATCTCAAATAGTTTTTTAGTAAAATTGATGGTGTCTATTTTTTTTCGAATACTCTCTTTTGTTAGCCAATCATTTTCTAACATTGAAATTATTCCAGCAATAATTCTGTTACGATTTTTGGGAAGAAGAGCAGTATGTGGAATAGGAATTCCTAGTGGATGACGGAATAATGCGGTTACCGCAAACCAGTCAGCCAGTCCTCCTACCAGACCGGCTTCAAATCCCCCTTGTAGGATGCTCCCCCAGATTGAATTCTGTATCGGAATAGTGGCTAAAAAGCCGACTCCCATCACAGCAAGAAAAATTGTCGCTAAATGCCGTGTTTTATTCTTACGATTTAACATCATGAAACCCCTCGTTTTTTGAGTATATTATTGTCTAATGCTATTATCTCAATTTTGCTGAAAAAAAAGCAAAAAAAAATACTTATTAATGGCTATTTTGTTTTAGCACCGAGTAGAAATGAAGACACCTCTCAACTGTTAAATTTGGAATACGCAACTTCTTACCAAATTAAAGCTGATGAATTAAAAAAGGATACTACTAACCTTGATGCCGCGACTGCCTCCTTTACCCAAGGTGTAGAAAAACTTGGAAAAGTATTTGAAAGTGAAAAGTTACTACCACCAAGCATAGATAAACAAGTAAACTAATGAAACTTAAAAAACAAGCCAGATGCACCTTGCTGGCTTGTTTTTTTATAGTTCAAATTAGTTGGTTACAATTACTTTTTTATTGATTTTAAGATACGGCTGCGCTTGAGAGTTCATTATATTGGACGACTAGTTCATTTGAGTGATGATCAACAGTTAAGCACGTTTCAGTATCTTCGAAAAACCAAACATCATTGACTTCGATAAAGAAGGTAATTCCATTTACTACATTTGTATAACCAACATGAGCAGGTTTTTCAGCAGAGAAAGCAAGGCTAAATCCTTTGTGCTTAATTCCGAAACCAGCATATTGAGGAAACATCCGAATGCTAAAAGGCTTATTAAATTCGAATTCTCTTGTGAACCATGAGGCAGCTCTTTCGTCGATTGAAATGAACATCTAAATGCACCAACCTTTTCCTATTAGGTAATGATTCATAAGTAAAGAAATGGATGTTAAAAATGGAGCTGATAATTACTATTTTCCACTTCTCTATATTGAAAGAGTATAACTTTTAAGAAGTTTTGCATGTGATATTATTCACGGACTTTCTTCAGGTATCATAATTTTTTTAAATGTTCATTTTTTTTCCTTAAAATGTTCACTTGTATGCGAAGGTATACTAGTGTTGCTGATATTGTAACATATATATAGTGAAAATAATGTTACGATTAAGGCAAGAAAAAAGGGGGTTTTAAAATGGTGAAGGAGTTCGATAAGTTAACTGAAAAATGTTAATGACATTAAAAGCTTAATTCAAACATTCAATGAAACACTAGATAATATTGAAAAACGACTATCAAGGCTTGAAAAGATGGATAGCATTGAACACCGTGTAGAAGTAAACCAAATTGACCTTTCCGATATTAAAGAATCACTTCAACGGATTGAAGATTCACACAATAGCGAAATACAGCATATTAATCGACGTCTTGATTCGCACTTAGTTAAAATCGCAAAAGTTGAAGAGGATATGATAATTATTAAAACAAAATAATTATTTTTCATAAGATAAAAAGATCAGATACAAACAATCTGATCAGATTGTCGAGAAAGGGTATTTTTCTCGGCAATTTTTTTTTCTCAGCATTTAATTATTCATTGTACCTGCTAATGGGCCTGTAGATTTCCGCTCTAGGCACTTCGCTTTCCGCGGGCGTGCCGGGGAGCCTCCTCGTCGCTATGCTCCTGCGGGGTCTCCCCTGCCCCGTACTCCCGCAGGAGTCTCCGTGCCCTTCCCGGAAAACACAACAGGGGGGAATCAACCTAAAAGATTTGAAACCACTTT
>NZ_JAGGQX010000101.1:0-6993 GCF_018613095.1 Bacillus sp. ISL-75 | reverse complement strand
CAAGGCAATTCTTTATCGGTTAATAAGGTTCTCGTATGACTAAAAGAGGTTCACCTCCCACGGGAGGCACCGACTTATTGAAACGGAAGAAATGAAACACATTGAGTATCACAATACTGAACAGTGTTATGGTTAAAGTGGATTGGCATAGTTGGAACGCCGTATGCGGTGAAAGTCGCTTGTACGGTGTGGACGGGGGGAAAAGGGAGCGATAACTTCAAACCCTTACCTATCTGTATGAAAAATCAGCCCTAACAAGTTGAATGGACCCCGTTTAGTACAGTAACCTTTGTCCCCATTTTTATAGTTTGTATAATTTCTTACAGATGATTAGACCCTTACTTTTTCACCTCTCACCATTTTCTGAAGCAGAATTATTTCTATAATCTAAGACTTTTGTTGTATTCAAATATCTTGTTTGAAAAGTTATTATATGAGGATGTAATAATTTCAAAAGCTGGTGTTCGTGGTTCTTATTTTTCCACGTAACATCAAGTTTTCTATCAATTGTGGTGCTAAAAAATTATCGTAAAAAGAGAGAAGGTATATTAGAATGTCTTTTGGTTCATTTGTCATGGCTTTTTCAATGGCGGGGATAGACTATGACATGTTAAAAAATTTAGGAATTTCTATAGGTATTTTGGTTTTATTTATTCTTTTTAGAAACTTATTTACAAAGTATGTGTTTCAGTTGATTTTAAAATTGTCTAGAAAAACACCGACTGATTTTTTCACAAAAATTTGTTTAGGGTTTGAACGTCCTTTAGGATGGTTCTTTATCATTGTAGGTTTGTATTTAGCAATGGATTATTTCCCTTTTATAGAACAACATAATGCGTTATTTTTAAAATTTTTACGTTCCATGGTGATTGTTTTAATTACTTGGGGATTGTTTAATTTGTCATCTCCTACTACGGGGATCTTAATAAGTGTTAATCAAAAGATCAATAATAAGATTGATTTAATTCTTTTACCGTTTATATCAAGAACGATCCGTGTCATCATTATTGCAATCAGTATAAGCATTATTGGCCAGGAATTTGATTATGACGTAAATGGATTGGTGGCAGGCCTTGGGTTAGGGGGTCTGGCATTTGCTTTAGCTGCAAAAGAAGCGGTTGGAAATCTAATTGGTGGAATCGTGATTGTAACAGAAAAACCTTTTTCCATTGGAGATTGGATTTTAACACCTAGTGTGGAAGGTATAGTAGAAGATATTAATTTCAGAAGTACTAAAATTCGCACTTTTAGTCAAGCTCTAGTTACGGTTCCAAATGCGACACTTGCAAACGAAGCCATTACCAATTGGAGTCGTATGGGGAAAAGACGAATCTCTTTCCACTTAGGACTTAACTATCAAACCACTAAAGAACAAATTCAAAGAGTCGTTAAACGGATTGAACATTTTTTGAGAACTCATGAAGAGATCCATCCGGATACGATTATGGTCGCATTCGATCATTATAATGAGAGTAGTCTCGATATTCTTATATATTTTTTCACGAATTCTACTGTTTGGGCAGAACACGTTAAAATTAAACATGAAATCAATTTAGAAATCATGGGGATATTAGAGGAAGAGGGAGTGGAAGTTGCTTTTCCAAGCCGAACCATTTACGTCACTCCACAATCAAATGAATTATTACAAACAATGGGTTCTTTTGATTAAATTTAGTTTAGTTGTTCCAAAGTAAAACAAAGTTTTTGAGTTTTGCCAACTCGAAACAAAAAAATATAACCAGAAAAGGAATAATTCCCGGTGATTGGAATGGTTCCTTTTTTTAAACTGATTATAAGTCAACTTTTTTATATGATCCAGATGCTAGATATTCATTTGTTTTTTCTTTAGCAAATTGAAAGGCATCAATTTCAGTCGTTCGTTCTAGATAAGGTAATTTTTTATCCCATTCAAAATGATGTCTAAAATCAGGATTGAAGTCTTGCATAACATGACGAAATTCATGAAAAAGAGTCTCAATTAATGGGATATATTCACTGTAGCGAAAAATAAAGATAATCTTTAATTCTCTCCAATAAATACCTGAAGCGAATCGTAAATATTCATCTTCTTCATCCCCTAAGTCACAAATGATTTTATTCGCTTGACGAATTGAACAAAAAATAACTGGAATATTAAAATTTGAGTCTAAGTATTTAAAAATAGTATTGTATAATGTTTTGATGTCCCAATAAAATTCATCATCCAGCACATACCAATTTTTATATTGGTGAAAAATAATGCGTTTTTGTAGAACTTGACTTAAAGACATGCATAAAAACCTCCAATACATTTTTATCAATTATTCTTATACAAAAAACATTTTTGCTGAGAGTAGACTAAAAACCACAATAGGCTTCAAACTATTGTGGTTTTTAAGATTTTTCGTAAACTTTAGTACCATCATTTACAAAATTTATATAATTTAAACGCAATGCTTAATGAAATAAAATCCTCCTATATTTTCTTCCACTTTTTGCATATTAGTATTTTTAATGTGGTTGAATTGACAAATTCTAATGATGACGTGATTCCAATGTTCCGAAGGAACAGTAAATATGTCAAACTAGGTTGGATAGATTTATGCCTGTAATACTATATTTATACTATTTTTAAAAATACTTTATACCTCTGATATATAGTTTATTTAAAGTAAGCAGGATAGCTGAATAAGGGCGAATTTATTTATTCTTGAAAATGAGTGCTGTTACATAAGCAAAACCCCTTCATACAGTTGAAGGGGTTTTTAAATACTATTTTTTCTCCATGATAACGCATAAAACACCAGTAAGAATTAGGATGGAGCCTTTCCAAAAACGTTACACCTATGTTCTCTCCTAGATGAACCAAGGGATCACCTCAAAAATATTGACGAATTATATTTCTTTTGGTTTCGATTTTTAAAAACAGGGTTTTTATGAAAAGAAATACAATATAATAAGTTAAAAGAAAAATAGGTGGGATTAAATGATGAAGAAAATTGCTTATTTGTTCGCGATCATAATTGCTTCAATGGGTTTAGCCGCTTGTAACCAACAACAAGATGTGGTAAAAGAAAAACCACCTGTAACTGAACCAAAGGGAGAAAATCCATCAAAACCTGATAAGCCCGTTACACCTGAACCAGAGCAAAAAGTGTATCAAAATGAAGTGTTTAAAGATGTTGTCGTCACGGAAACTTCAGATACACTCACAATAACCGGAAAAGCCCAAGTATTTGAAGGGGTGTTTCAATATGCTCTTTACGATGGAGAGAAAGTGGTCAAAGAAAGTAATTACCAAACAGAAGGTGCACCTGCCTGGGGTGAATTTGAAATCACTATCGAAAAAGGGTTAGTATCATCTAAAAATGCTAAAT
The DNA here is from genome assembly GCF_018613095.1 of Bacillus sp. ISL-75. Classification (NCBI taxonomy): domain Bacteria; kingdom Bacillati; phylum Bacillota; class Bacilli; order Caryophanales; family Bacillaceae; genus Bacillus; species Bacillus sp. ISL-75. The sequence goes on along the minus strand of NZ_JAGGQX010000101.1, from coordinate 3,637 downwards.
TTGAATTATTTGTTTACTCAGCAAAAGATGGATCAAAAATAAATACGTTAGAAATCCCAATTTCAAAGCCTTAACCAACTAACTATATGTATTTTCGAAGACCTCATCATAACTGAACGCTCTTTTCTTGACTATTTGGCATGCAAATTACCTAAAATGTATTTTGTTTTTTTGAAAAGAAGGAATGATCAGGCATGGTCAAGAATAGGAATAGGTGAATATGAACAGAGGTGAATTGGATGCTAACAAAGGAAGAATTGATTGAAATAAAAGCACTTCAAGAGGTTTGTGAAAAAGAGGGAGGATTTCAGCTCAAGCTGAATTTTGATATGCTTGAAAATCGAATCGGGAATAAAAAGGAAGACTTCTTCCATTATGAAGATGGCAGGCTTGTCGGTTTTCTTGGATGTTATGGTTTTGGAGATAAAGTGGAACTTTGCGGGATGGTGCACCCGGATTATCGAAGGAAAGGGTTATTTTCTAAGTTGCTGGAAATGGGACTTGGAGAGGCGAAAAAACGTTATACTACTGTTTTGTTAAACGCTCCAACAGAATCACATTCTGCCAAGCAGTTTTTAAAGAATATTCCTTGTGTATTTTCGTTAGCAGAATATCAAATGAAATGGCAGGAAACTGAATTGTCCATAGATCCGAAGATAACCTTAAGGAAGTCCCTTACAAATGAGGATTGGGAAGCAGAAATACGACTCGAAGTCTTGGGATTTGGATTGAATGAAAATGCAGCAAGGGAATTTAATCAGTTGATTCGGGAGAACAGCAGGGATCAACGTTTACTTATTGAAGTAGAAGGAAAAACTGCTGGAAAAATGCGTGTTTCTGAATCCAATGGAGAAGCATGGATTTATGGTTTTGCTGTTTTTCCAGAGCTTCAGGGAAAAGGGATTGGGAGAAACGCTTTATCAAGAGTGGTAAAAATGGAACATCAAAAAGGGCTGCCTATTTTTCTAGAGGTTGAGGCCAAAAATTCCCATGCCCTTAAGCTCTATGAATCATGTGGATTTAGAAGTTACCATTCCCAGGATTACTTTAAATATCTGGATTGATTTCAAGTACTGGAGAGGGAGTAGCTTGGCGATTGCCAAGCTACTTTTTTTATGGTATTAAATGGAGCAAAAATCATAAAAACTCTTAGTTTATTTTAATTGGAAGTTGAATATGGAACGTTGTGCCTTTACCAACCACGCTTTGTACCGAAATATTTCCCCCGTGCTCGTGTACCGTTGTATACACTTGCGTCAATCCAAGTCCCGTTCCATCAGGTTTACTAGAATAAAAAGGTGTTCCTAAAATGACCAACTTTTCTTCAGGAATACCTTGACCAGTATCACTCACCTTAATATGAATCCAACCTTCATGATAATAATGCTCAATTTTAATTTTTCCATCGGCTATTATTGCTTCAATGGCATTCTTGATCAGATTGAAAAAAGATTTTAAGAGTAAATTTTTCTTTCCATAAAATCGCTTATCAGAATCTCTTAAGTCCATTTCAACCTCAACGGAATAAAGTTTTTCTTGGAATAAAAGAAATATAGAATTTAACTCTTTACATAAGTCAATCAATATCAGAGGTTCGTCTTGTAAGTCGGGTTTGGATACCTGCAATAAATTTTGAAGTGTTTGTAATGCTTTTTCTAATTCGCTTTCCATCGTATCTAAATAAGGATGATTTTGAGATTCTTTAATTAATTGTAAAAATCCCTTTACTGCCGTTAAGGGGTTTTTAACCTCATGAACAATCCCAGCTGCTAATTGACCAAGTGAAGCTAATTTTTCTCGATCCTTCAACCGTTTCTCTGCTATTTTCCTCTTGGTAATGTCTTGAATAATAACCTGAGCCAATACTTTATTTTCAAAATAAAACGGTATGGTCATCATTTCAACATCTGCAACTTCCCCATAATTTTTAATAATTTTTATATCCATTTCTTTAATGATTTCTTGTTTTTCGATAACCCTGGTTAATCCTTCATTGCACATATCATGAAGATCAGGAGGGAGGAATTGGCTTATTTTTTTATTTAATATTTGATCTAGTGATGTAAGATTTAATAAGCGTAAACCAGCTTTATTACAGTAGCGGATCGTTTGATCTTCACAAACAATCAATATCGAGTTAAGGGAATTCTCAACTAATTGGTGAAAGTCTAAATTATCTATTGTTAGATTCAATTAAATCCCCACTTTTTATCTCTTTTTGTCAGCAATTAGTTTATCAATAAAATTGCCAAACTTAAATACCAATTTATGTATTCAATCGTGTAAAAACCGCTTAAAAATAAAATGTTCACAAAATCGACATAATTACTTAAAGGTAGTACAAAATAATAGTTAAAAGTCATGAAAAGTTAGAGAGAATACCATGCAAGTATAATATTTTATTTCACGGTCCTTTTAAGTTTGCAAAATAAAACGGATTTACTTTGAAAGGATATGTAAAATGAAAAATAATTTTGTCATTGTCATTGGTTTGGTTGTAATCATGCTTATTCATCCATTTCCTGCTCAGGCTGCTGGTAATAAACCTAGTAATATTTATTTGGTAAAAGCAGGGGATACTTTACCTGGTATAGCAAATAGATATAACACTTCTGTTAATGATCTCAAGGTAACCAATGGATTGCAATCCAATTCTTTATTAATGGGTCAGAAGTTGTGGGTTCCAATCATGTATGAAGTGGTTGCCGGAGATACCCTGAGGGGAATTTCATCAGCCTTTCATTCTACAGTAGACAGTATAAAAGCAAAAAATCAACTTTCATCCGAAAACCTTTATATCGGGCAAGTATTAAAGATTCCTCCTAAAAAAATGACCATGCAAGGTCAGCATATCCTGATGACGAGGGAGGAATTTAGGGACTGGTTATTTAACGCTAGAATTAATAGGAAGGTAACTATCATTCAACAGCATCACACTTGGTTACCGTCATACAAGCATTTTAATGGATCCAATCATTTTAGAATGTTAATGGGGATGGAAAATTTCCATAAAAGAAGAATGGGCTGGAGTAATATCGCTCAAAATATTACCACCTTTCCGGATGGAAGGGTAGCAGTTTCGAGGCCTTTTAACATAGCCCCCGAAGGCACAATTGGGCCAAAGGCTAACAGCACAGGAATCACCATCGAAAATGTTGGCAACTTCGATAAAGGTCATGATGTCATGACTGCGGAACAGAAGGAAACAATTGTTTATATTACCGCCATGTTATCTATAAAATTCGGGTTAACTCCTTCCATTGATAGTATTACTTATCATCATTGGTGGAATTTGAGAACGAAGGAAAGAGTGCTAGATAAAGGGCCAGATTATAATGTAAAAACGTGCCCAGGGACAGGATTTTTCGGGGGAAATTCCACAACCAGTGCCAAAAATAATTTTTATCCGCTCGTATCGCGTAAGATGCAAGAAATTTTAGCATCTAGGCATTAATCACAGCTTTCATGAGGACATGTATTGCATTTAGGTTAGGATTTATGTCCTCATGGACACCAATCGAGGTCCTTTAACACTTAATTGTAAATGACGATGTCGAATACTACAGCTTGAAAGCAGAAGGTAATATGAAAGATACGAAGGAGAGGGGGGTTTCCCCGAGACTGCTGAAAAAGTCTC
>NZ_JAGGQX010000100.1:0-11390 GCF_018613095.1 Bacillus sp. ISL-75 | reverse complement strand
AAGGCTCCCTTCTACTCGACTAACACAGTAATGAATAAATTTAATAAGCCTAAAATATGCAAGTTTTTATGCACAACTCCCTAATTGTAGAAGGGAATGCGTTTAAATTTATTATAATAAAAGAGATTATATAAATTAGATGAAAATTTTAAAACCTTTGATTTATTAGAATATTTTTCAGTAAATATTGACAATTAAATAAATATTATTTATTATAATATTTAGATAAATAATATTTATTTTTGATTTTATTTTAAAAAGTAGATGTATAAAAGGGGGAGTGAAGTAATTTCATTCTAAATGTAAGCGTTAACTTTCAGAAACGTTCTATTATCCTCTCCAATCCTTTTTAAAAAATTAGGTATACTAATAGTAATAAGTGGATAGGAGAGACATTGATGAAGAATAGAAGTGAACAATTAATTTTAGAGCTTGGAAAAAAAATCGTTTTTGGAGTATGTACTCCAGGAGAAATTTTACCTAAAGTAGAAGATCTTAGTGAAGAATATAATGTTAGCAGAACTGTGATCCGTGAAGCATATAAAGGGTTATCAACCCTAGGTCTGGTGCGATCCAATCAGCGTTCGGGTACTGTCGTTTTACCACGAACAGAGTGGCAATGGTGGAATCTTGAGGTAATGACTTGGTTGCTAGAAGATCCAAACAATAAAGATTTCTTACTTCATTTAACAGAGGTAAGAATGGGGCTAGAACCAACGGCAGCAGCATTAGCAGCTAGTAGAGCAACAGAACAAGACAGAATGAACATAGAAGAAGCTTTTCAGAAACTAGAACAATCCATAGGGGATGAAAAAGCTTGGGCCAAAGCGGACTATGATTTTCATGAAAGCATCTTAAAAGCTTCACATAATGATTTATTAATCGGAACAATTCGTATTATGCGTAAAGCTCTTACCGTAAGTAGGGAAAAGACATTACCTTTAACTAATGATAATCAAGAATTCCCTTACGATTCACCAACAAGGGCAGCTATAGAAAAACATCGTATGATTTATGAAGCAATCATGTCACGTGACGAAGCAATGGCTAATAAAAAAATGACGGAATTAATCTTACGTGTAAGGACTATATTACAAAAAATATTTAACAATTACTCGTAAGCTTTTTATATTTGCAAGTTTATCAAAGGGAGGAATTTAAAGTGGGATTACAAATTGTAAGATTTGAAAAAGAAAATGTTAAACGATGGGGTGTTGTGAAAGGGGATAATATCTTAGTATTACAAAATACATATAGTTCTCTGGCTCAATTCCTAGATAAAGGAAAAGAAGAAGCCAGAAAATTATTTGAAAAAGAAAATGGTGAAAAAGTTTCACTAAACGAGGTAACCTTCTTAAGTCCAGTAACAACTCCTGCAAGAATCGTTTGTCAAGGTGCCAATTATAGCTCACACAGAGCGGAATCAGGATTAGAAGCAAATAAACCTCCATTTAACTTGATTTTCAGTAAAGCAGATAGTTCTCTATGTGGAGCATATACAGAAATTATCCGTCCAGCCCATGTACAATTATTAGACTATGAAATTGAATTAGGTTTAATTATTGGTTCAGAGATTACAGGACTAGTAGAGGTAACGGAAGAAAACCTTCACCAATTTGTTGCGGGATTAGTTATTTTCAATGATGTTTCAGCAAGGGATGTACAACTTACTCAAGGACAATGGTTAAGAGGAAAAAGCTACCGTACGTTTGGACCGACTGGACCATATTTTTATCTGCTTGATCAAGAGGAAATTCCATCAATTCATGACCTTGAAATTAAATTATGGGTGAATGATGAACTACGCCAATCAGCTAACACAAATCAGTTGTTATTTAAACCAGCTGAAACCATAATCGAACTATCTGAGATTATGGATCTATCAAAAGGTGATTTAATTGTTACAGGTACAACAGGTGGCGTAGCAATGAATCTGACTACAGAAGAAATGAGTAAGGTTTCAAATTTAACTACTCCTTTTGAAGAGAAAGTCAAAGTTATGCTAGAAAGCCAATTAAAGCTTGGTAATTATCTAAAAGATGGGGATGTCATCCGCTGCAGTATTAAAAGTGCAGATGGAACAATCGACCTTGGTGAACAAATTAATAAAGTGGTTCCTAGTAAAGTAACTGTTTCCTAAATGAATTCATCTATGTGCTGGGATAAAATTACGGCCTAAGTAAATTTTTCTCAGCACTTTTTTGCAATAAATAGTTTGCACTGTAATGCTATATTGATTCTATTAAGGTATCTAATATTGTATACGCTTCCATTAACTTTGAAATAATATAAATCTCTTTTAGATTGGAGTGAAACTATGAGAAAAGAAAATGTAGATGTTGCGATTGTAGGTTATGGTCCAGTGGCAAAATTATTAGGAACATTAATTGGTCAGAAAGGTTGGAAGGTAGGAGTATATGAGAGATTTTCTGAACCCTATCCATTACCGCGTGCTGTAAAGCTAGATCACGAGATTGCTAGACTTTTACAATCCGTTGTTCCGACGGATGTATTGAAGAAGGTTTTACAACCTGTTCATGATTATTATGAATGGCAGAATGCAGATCGTGTACCATTAATAAAACTTGATTGGTCACAATTTGGTATTTCAGGATGGCACGCTGATATGTTTTTCTGTCAGCCAGATCTTGAAGCAATGATGGATGTCACATGCCGAGAACAAGAAACGGTAAATGTTAATCTTGGAATGGAAGCCATTCAATTAAAGGAATTTAATGATCATGTTGAACTGATTGTAAAAGACCTGGATGGAGAAGAAACAATTATTCATGCGAAATATGTTGTCGGTTGTGATGGAGCCAATAGCTTTGTTCGAGCAAAAATGGAACATACAATGACAGATTTAGACTTCAATTCAGATTTCCTTGTTGTTGACATCATTCCGAATGAAGAAAGAACGTTTAGTCCAATGAATTTGCAATTATGTGATCCAGTCCGACCGACGACAGTTGTTTCAGGAGGTTATGGTAGAAGACGTTGGGAATTTATGATCCGTCCTGGTGAATCAAAAGAAGAATTTAAAACGGAAGAAAATGTTTGGAAATTACTTGAACCATGGGACATCACCCCGAAAAACGCCATATTAGAACGACATGCGTTATACACGTTTAGAGCAAGATGGGCTGATAATTGGCGAAAAGGTAGAGTGATGATTGCCGGAGATGCGGCACATTTAACGCCACCATTTATGGGACAAGGAATGTGCTCAGGTCTTCGTGACTCAGCTAATTTAGCCTGGAAACTTGATCTTATTTTACGAGGAAATTTGAACGACAATTTATTAGAAACCTATACAGAAGAACGTAAACCACATAATCAAAGAGTCGTTGAAGCAGCAATCTATTTAGGAAATCTGATTTGTGTAGCGGACCCGAAAAAGGCTGAAGAAAGAGACCAAGCTTTTCTAAACGGAGATGCTCCGCCATTCCCTGAATTTCCAATTTTAAGAGATGGATTTCTCCATCAACCAGAAGTAAGGAAAAGTAGTAATTTAGCTGGACAGCTATCTCTACAAAGCGAAGTGAAATATCAAGGGAAAACAGGTTTGTTCGATGATGTTGTTGGTACTGGTTGGATGGTGATTAGCCAGGTAAGCAACCCGAAAAATGCTTTAAACGATGAGCAAATTGAATTTCTCGAAGATATCGGCGCTACATTTATAGAAATTGCAAATTCTGAGATTGGGACAAATGTCGTTGTTGATGTAAACGGGAAATATTATGAGTATTTCAAACAAAATCAGATAGAAGCGGTTATTGTCCGTCCAGATTTCTATCATTTTGGCAGTGTAGCTACATTCTCTGAACTTACTGAACTAGTAGAGGATTTAAGAAATCAGCTGAAAAAGTTTATGAACACAGCAGCTATGAATTAAAAGATTAAATCATGAGCCGCTGCGTCAGGTTGGATTTGTTTAGCGGACAAATCCAACCAAGAAAATAGGCCTTGGAAAACCTATAATTATCATTCTAACATTTCTAAAAAAAATATGATGAAATAATTTCGTAATTTGCCGGTTATTTTATAAATCTTCTTATTGAAAATATTATTTTAGGAGGAATTTACTATGGTTAATGTAAAAGTATTTCGTTTAGGGTATGCAGATTTCTTTTCACCAGAACCTGAAAAAATGGTGAATTATTATACAAATACAATGGGGTATCGTATTACCGAAGAAAAAGACGGGATCACTTATTTGAGTAATGGTGTGGACCATCATAATATTGTGATTACGCCTAGTAATCAAAAAGGAATTCGAAGTTATGGCTACCAATTAGATGGAAAATTGTCATTAGAAGAAGTACAAGCACAATTACATTCTTTAGGAATTGATTCTAGATTAATAATAGATGGAAAACCAGGAATATCAAGATTCCTAGAGCTAAATGACCCAGCTGGAAATATTGTTGAGCTATTTACAGAAATGGATCAACCAGTTGTTGGTTTTGGTACGTCAGGTATTCTTCCTCTTAAACTAGGACATATTGCTTTTTATGCAAAAAACTTTGTTGAAACAATTAAATTTTACCGAGATGTACTAGGCTTTGCTTTTACAGATAAAATCGGGGAGCAATTCTGTAATTTCCTAACATGTAATTATGAACATCACGTATTAAATATTGTAGCATCAAATGAGACTAGATTACATCACATTGCTTATCAATTAAGAGATGCAGGACATCAATATGCAAGTTCAGATATTTTAGCGAGACAAGGTTTGTCTGTTCTTTGGGGTCCTTCTCGACATACAGCTGGACATAATATTGCCACATACCACCATGATGCAGATGGAAATGTAGTTGAGCTATATACAGAGATGGATGTGTATATTCCTGAGCTCGATATTTTCGAACCGCGTCCATGGCATCAAAAGTTACCATTAAAACCTAGAAAATGGGAAGGCCTTAGTTCTTGGGGAACTGAATTTGAAGTAGACTTGGCAAAAATCTAATCCTACGAGAACGGGAGATGGATGAAAATGGTTGTAAGGGACAGAAAAATTTCATTGTGCAATCAGCGTTTATTGAGTTTTATATCATTTTCTAATAGAAACAACATGTATAGTCCTACAAAACAACTTACTAGATAAATACAAAAAAGCCAATTTTCTGAGTGAAGATTGGCTTTTTCTATAATTATCTATGCGGCTAACGGGTACCTTTACCAAAATAAGGAACATATTAAATACCTAAAATATACAAGTTTTTATGCACAATTTGTATATTTTAGCTTTTTTTATTTAGTGGTTTATTTCTATCATTGCTGATTGAAACGGAAAAGACCAAGCAAGTTAAATGAAAATACTTTGTCAAAAATTCTAACATAAATAGGTAAAGCTGCCCGAAATAAAAATATAATTAAAAACAACGATATTCTTGAATGAAATTAATCATAAAATATCTTTCACATTTATAAAAATGTAGGAAGAGGTTTCTATTCGTCATATGTCCCCTTGAAAAAATGAGTCGAAGGGTGTTGTTCCAATGAGTCTCAAAGACATAAGTACCTCAGTGCCCAAAAAGGATCATACAGGTAAGGTATCGGGCCAGTTGCCCTATATTAGTGACGTGAAAGTGGAAAATATGGTTTATGGTGTTTTGGTTCGGTCTCAGATTGCATATGGAAAAATCATCGCCATCCAATTACCAAACCTTCCGGAAGGATATGAAGCGGTTGGAGCAGAGGATATCCCTGGTCCGAATTATGTCAAAATTATCAAAGAAGATCAGCCCATTTTTGCCAATGAGTGGGTCAATTATATTGGTGAGCCAATTCTGATGCTCGTAGGAGAGGACCTGAATATCTTGTACCGTTTGTTAAATGAAGTAGAGATTGAATTTGAAGAACATCCGCCTATTTATACATTGGACGAAGCGATCAAGCAAAAATCTGTAGCCGGGGTCAATATGGCTAGCTATGAATTTGGGGAAAGCTTAGAGATCATTTCAGCGATCGAGCAGGGAGCCCATCAAATCATCGAAGAAGAGTATGATACGGGTTATCAGGAGCATGTCTACCTTGAGCCACAAGGAATGCTTGCCATTTATAAGGAGGATGAAATTGAAGTCCAGGGATCGATGCAATGTCTGTATTATATAAAAAATGCCTTGCTAAGCGCATTAGCCTGTGGTGACGAAGATGTCAGAGTGGTTCAAAGCCCTACTGGCGGAGGTTTTGGCGGCAAAGAAGACTTTCCTTCGATGATGGCGTGTCACGTAGCCGTTGCAGCAAAGGCAGTCAAAAAATCGGTGATGCTTGTGTTCGACCGTTCGGAGGATATGGTGGTTACGACAAAAAGGCATCCGGCCAAACTCAACTATCGAACGGCCCTTGATAAGGAAGGAAATATTTTGAGCCTGTGTGTTGACATCTATCTCGATGGCGGAGCGAATGTGGGTTTGAGTTCTGTCGTACTGCAGCGCGCATTAATAAATAGTGCCGGTGTTTATAAAATTCCTCATTTTCATGCAAAAGGCTATGTCTTAAAGACCAATACCGTTCCGAATGGCGCCTTCAGAGGCTTTGGTGCTCCACAAAGCTTCGCCGGAATCGAAAGTCATATGGGACATCTTAGTAAACTGGCAAACTTCGACCCACTTGAATATAAACGAAAATACCTCGTCAAACAAGGAGACCCCACCATCACCGAAGGTATATTCCGCGATCCAATATTAGTAGAAGAAATGATTGAGGACCTGCTCAACACGTCGGAATACAAAAAGAAAAAAAAGGAGTTTCAGTGTTTCAATCAACAAAATCAGCGTTATAAAAGAGGCATCGGAACATCGCTGTTCCTCCACGGCTGTGGATTTACCGGCAGTGGCGAACGAGATCATATTAAAGCAACGGTGAAGCTGGTTAAATCAAAGGATAGCAAAGTATCGCTAAAAATCTCCAATTCCGATATGGGACAAGGCATTTTGACGACGCTGTGTAAAATTGTCGCCAAAGAACTAAACCTCCCGTATGAAGATGTTTTGTACCCTTATCCCGATACAAAAGAGGTTCCAGACTCTGGTCCGACCGTCGCCTCCAGGACGACGATGATTGTCGGGAAATTGCTTGAACGGGCCGCAAAAAAACTGAAGGCTCAGTGGCAAACAGGGGTGGAACAGGAAGTAGTAGAGCATTATGTTCACCGTGAAATGATCCCTTGGGACGAGAAAACCTTCACGGGAGATGCTTACCCGGCTTATTCCTGGGGTGTGAATTTCGTTGAGTTGGAAGTGGATACGTTAACAGGAAATGTAAAGTTAGAAAAAGTATACGGCAATTATGAAGTGGGGAAGGTCATCGATGAACGGATTATGAAGGGCCAAATTGACGGTGGTTTGGCTCAAGGGTTAGCGTACGGATATTTAGAAAAGATGACGTCAAAGCAAGGCAAGATCCAACAAAAAAGCATATCCGATTATGGACCGCCGACTTCATTGGACGTTGTTACAATCGAAAGCAAGGTCTTTGATAACCCCTATGCTGATGGTCCATACGGGGCGAAGGGCGCAGGTGAATTGACGTTAATCGGCGGCGCTCCAGCCGTCCAAGCGGCGATCGAGGATGCACTGCAAACTTCTTTTCAGCAAATTCCAATCACACCGGAAGTCATTATTGAAAGTCTGTGGATGAAAGAAGGTGAAGAAGGTTGATTAAATTTACCCTAAATGGAAGACCCGTAGAAACGGATGCCCCTGCTACAGCAAGATTACTAGATTTATTAAGAGATGACTTTGAATTAATCGGTACAAAGGAAGGCTGTGGAGAAGGGGAGTGCGGAGCCTGCAGTGTTTTTGTGAATAACCTCCTGCAGAACAGCTGCCTGATTCCCATTGGCTCGATTGCTGGTGCTGATATTCAAACGATAGAAGGGATACTTGAAACGGAACAATTTAAGATTTTAGATGAGAGCTATTCCATTGCCGGGGGAGTGCAATGCGGCTATTGCATTCCGGGGATGATTATGGCAAGCGCAGCTTTGTTATCGAAAAATCCTCATCCTTCAGAGGCTGAAATACGTGAAGGTATTTCTGGAAATCTGTGCCGATGTACGGGCTACAATATGATTGTTGATGCGATCAATCAGGCAGCTAAAAAAGGTGACGGCATATGGTAGAGAAAATAACGGCTACATATCGCTTTGATCGCCTAGACCAAACGTTGAGCCAATTGAATAGAGAAGACTGTTTAATCATGGCCGGCGGTACCGATGTCATGGTTCTTCACAAAAGTGGAAGGGGAGTACCTTTAAAACTCCCAAAGCCGCTTGTTTTTATTGATCATCTTTCCGAATTAAAGAGTGTGTATCAAAATCAGAAGGATCTTCACATCGGGGCTTGCTGTACCTATAGTGAATTACTTGAACATCCGTTAATCCCGGTACCATTAAAGAACGCCATTAAAACCATTGCGGCCCCAGCAATAAGAAACAGAGGGACATTAGGTGGGAATATTTGCAACGCCTCTCCAGCTGGTGACACACTTCCTTTATTATATGTATACAATGCAAAGCTTCTGTTGCGCTCCGTAAATGGTGATCGAATCGTTGCGATTAGCGATTTTATTCAAGGTCCACGACGGGTACAGCGTTATAAAAATGAGATTTTGGTAGAAGTTATATTGCCGTCCGTATTAGCAGAAGGTGCTCATGTCGTTTTCGAGAAAGTCGGCAACCGCAACGCAGATGCCATTGCCAAAGTAGGGTTTGCAGGATATATCCGGATCAATGATGCTCGAATCGAAGATGTGCGCTTTGCCTTCGGGGCAGTCGGACCTACAATGGTTCGTTCTATTGATATTGAAAGGAAGCTAGTTGGAAAGACCATACCATTAGCGAATGCAGACATCGCTCAGGTTGTAGCAGCCTTTGATAAGATCATAAGACCAATCGACGATCAGCGCTCCACAGCGACTTACAGAAAAACCGTTGCGTTAAACCTTTTACGTTATTTTCTTAGCATGAATCACAACCGAATTAATGTTTAGGCTATGTTAAAGTTTATTGTTGATTTTGGCACCCTGTTGATTGGAGTGGAAGGCGCGAAGACTCCTGCGGGAGGACGGTGCAGGGGAGACCCCGCAGGAGCGCAGCGACGAGGAGGCTCCCCGGACCACCCGCGGAAAGCGAAGAGCCTGGAACGGAAATCAACAGGCAAGTTTAAAAAAGGGGGGAGCTTATTCATGCTACTGATGGAAAAAGTAGCCATACTGAACCGTCAAAACGAAACCTTTGCACTAGCCATGATCATTGAATCAAAGGGCTCGACTCCCAGGCATGTTGGAAAAATGATTGTATACCGTGACGGTACGATTGAAGGCACTGTCGGAGGGGGCTTGGCTGAACACTATATCATCGAAGAGAGTGTTAAAGCAATCCAAAGGGGTACATCGAAAATTGTTGAATACAAATTGAATAGACATGCAAAAGATGGAATTCAAATGAGTTGTGGAGGAACGTTGAGGGTGTTTATTGAAGTCTATACAAGCAGGCCTGAACTCGTTTTGGCCGGAGCCGGTCATTTAGCCTATGCGTTATCAAAGCTCGCTGATTCCCTTGAATATCCTTATTGCATTGTCGATGATCGCGTGGGTTATTGTACGAAGGAACGCTTTCCGAATGCGACGAACCTTTTTGTAAATGAGGATATTGAAGAAGCCTTACTTGCAGCCAACCTAAATGAAAAGTCATATGTGGTGATTGTTACAAAAGATGGTGATGATATGGTCTTAAAAACAGCCCTGCAATTTCCGATTGCCTATGTTGGGATGGTTGCCAGCAAACGCAAGGTCATAACCATTTTTGAAAAATTAAAAAGTGAAGGAGTTACACAAGAACAGTTGGATCAGGTCTATTCCCCAATTGGATTGGAAATGAGTGCGGAAACCACACAAGAAATTGCCATCAGCATTATCGGGGAAATCATCAAAGTAAGTAAGGAAAAAAAGCCTATGAAAGTGAAACAATTAAGTAGATAAGGAAAAAGATGTAAAAGCGGAACGGATTTAATGCATCTTTTTTTAAATAAAAAGCCTTAGGTCAATGCTTTATGTAATTCAAAGCGTTGGCCTTATTTGTTATTTTTATCCATTTTGTAAATAGTAGGTCTCTATACTTTTCTTAAGATATTAAACAATATGGATTGATTTGTTCAATAATCAACAAATTGCATTAAAATAACGATTGCAAGCTTTCTGTAACTTTTTATAATTATAAACAGATGTTGATTAATCAATCAATGTTATCAAGTTTAAGCAACTGAATATAAGTAAATCGATTCAAGTGCATTCGAATATTCAGTGCTAACAAGAAAGGATTGTGTTGTTTCTATGTGCAATAATCATCAAAAAACATGACCACGACCCGTGTGCTAAGTGTACCAAGTGCTTTTTCGACCTTTAAACAATTAGAAAAATTTTTAAAGGTAAGAGGTGTTTGTGAAATTTTGTAGTAAAAGATATTTATAGGATATTTTTATTATTTGTTTTTATTATAGCCATTTTGATAGGAGCTTTTTACATGAAGATTAAACGTTTATTGTATGAACTTTCTATTAGAAAAAAATTATTTGCCACTATGCTCATCATCTCCATCATTCCCCTCATCATCCTTACTAGCTATACTATGAAACTTATTTATTCAGAGATATTGGATCAGATCATTGATACACGAAAAGTAGGCATTAACTGGATTGCGGACAGTTTAGAAGCAAGCATTAGTAATTATATGAATCAATTATATATTTTTGAAGTAGATAAGAGACTGAGAAAAGATATCTTATCTTGGACTGAAGAAAATGGTGTATTAGATTACACCGCACAAGAAAGATTAAAGAATGCTTTTCAAACAGCAATTAGTATTGATTCAAAAATCAATTCTATTGAATTAGTAAACCTTCACTCTGGAGAAATCTTTATGGCATTACGGTCGGGGACGGTCATTTTAGAAAAACAAAATGACCAGCCTGTTTGGAGTGAACGGGATCCTAATCTGCAGAATAACCTTTTCTTCATGAAAGACAAAAAAGAAATACTAGTCATCCATCAAATCAACCGATTTGAGACGAAAACACCTAAAGCCCTTATCATTATCCATCTAAAACCCGAAGCTTTAGGGGGATTTCTAGCGAAGATTAAGACGAGTGGAGAAGAGTCTGTCATCCTATTGAATGATGCCAATCAAGTGGTTCAAATGAATGTAGGAAAAGAACCTCCATCTGAAGTTAAAATCCTATCGTTAATCAAGGAGATGAAATCCTCTGGTAAGGGGAACTTCATCGAATTAAAAGGGCATTTTTATTTTTATAATTCAGTCCGTGATAGTAAGTTACAGGTCCTTCACATTGTCCCCAATACCATTTGGTATGTCAACACTAAAT
>NZ_JAGGQX010000099.1:0-12272 GCF_018613095.1 Bacillus sp. ISL-75 | reverse complement strand
TTGGGATCAATATATCATAAAGTGCACTGTATGAACTGAGTACTAATTCTTTTTTAGGTAGCATAGTTTCACCAATTTCCCACATTTTTTCTATCTCTATAATACCATTTTTACTTCATCAACTAAATGATGGTACGAAAAAAGGAAGAGTTTCCTCTTCCTTAAATCATGAAGACCATATTGAGACTTTTTCAGCAGTCTCACAGTTCTGGTGCTCTTTTATCATTTATTAGAGATTTTAAGGAGTAGCCTACCCCTTTTTGGTTGGCATTTGTCAGCCGCCTTCTACACAGGTTAAATTAGAACTTCCCACAGCACTGTTTAATCCACTTAAAAGAGAAGTAAGGAGATGACTCTCTACAAGATCTTGTAATGATTTTTCAGATTGCGGGACATTATATTTTTCAAAAATCTCCCTTGTTTCTTCCCAGAATTTAATAATCGCTTTAGGTGACATATTTGCCTGTATAACCATTTTTTTAACTCCTTATTAATGGTTTAATGTCTTGCTGCCCATAACATAACAGAAACCCCTATTAAACAAATAATAGCATCAATCCAATCGTATGTGTCAGGAGTTTTTTTATCAATTCCCCATCCCCATAGGACAGAAAGAAGAATAAAAACCCCTCCATATGAGCATAACCCCGACCAAATGATGGGAAGGTTTGAAATGTCGGTATTAGTCCAATTAATATACTATTTGAATATCTTTTGCAAAATAGATACTATTTACATGCTTGAAAGTGGCAACAAAAATAAGAAAAGAGTAGTTAGCCCTTGATTTGCTAACTACTCTCTATGCTCTTATCTAACAACAGTTACTTTCATTTCCTAATAACACGAGACCATTTGCCTCTTGATTAAAATCAAGAGTAAGACCATCAGTATAAGGTTCAATGTCAGGATCAATTGCAACTTGTATTTCATTAATGGTTACTACTTTATCATTATCATCTGGCTTGTCCAAAGCCAGCCCAACTTTTGGAGCCCCTCAAGACATTCCTCCAAAATAGACACGAATGTTTTTTGCATCGTGTTCTTGGAGCAGTTGCTTTAATACATCACGTGCTTGATCTGTGATATTCAATTTGTCCATCACCTTTCAAAAAATTTTATTCTTACTTATCTTACTTGCTTTTTAACATTCAGGAAATTAAAAAGTCTTATCCATTAATCTTAATAAGCATTAGGATAAATGCGTTGTAACGCTTCTTTCATTTGAGGCTTTACATTAACTTTTGGACGTGCTGCCTTAGCCATTTCTTCAGCCTCATCAATTGTCTTCGCTTTACCTAATGACAATAAGGTTCCAACTGCAACAGTTCCCGCACGGGTGCTTCCGCCGCCACAATGAAAATAAACTTTTTTCCCTTCATTATAGGCATTTACAACGTGGTCAATCGATTTTTTGATTGATTCGTCTTGATGTTCGGCATCGTCCACGATTGGGCTATGAATACGTTCGTAGCCTGACTTGTTCTCATGTGACTCTGCCCGCAAATCGAAAATAACATCGGCTTTTTCATTTTCCATCATATCTTTCACATCATCTGCCCCGCCGAAATAAATCCGATTTTTAATCAATTCATTATAGTTCTTTGTAGTCATGATTTCTCCACCTTTTATAATGATTTGCTCCAATCATGAGAAGCATTGCTTTCGAGATACCGTTCTGCATCTAGTGCTGCCATACAACCTGTTCCTGCTGCTGTTATGGCTTGGCGATACTTCCTATCTTGAACGTCTCCGCATGCAAAAACACCAGGAATATTGGTTTCTGTTGTTCCAGGTATAACATTAATGTACCCTGTCTCATCGGTATCGATTTGACCATTTAGGAAAGCAGTATTTGGTGTATGTCCAATAGCTACAAAAATACCGTCCGTTTCGATTAATTCTTCTTTACCTGTTTCGTTGTCACGGACCTTTAGGCCTGTCACTTTTACGCCATCTGAGAGCACTTCTAATGGTACCTTGTTAAGTGCCCAAGAAATTTTGTTATTTTCTTTTGCACGATCCTGCATAATTTTTGATGATCTTAGCTTATCTCGACGGTGAACAATGGTAACTTCTGATGCGAATTTCGTTAAGAAG
The DNA here is from genome assembly GCF_018613095.1 of Bacillus sp. ISL-75. Classification (NCBI taxonomy): domain Bacteria; kingdom Bacillati; phylum Bacillota; class Bacilli; order Caryophanales; family Bacillaceae; genus Bacillus; species Bacillus sp. ISL-75. The sequence goes on along the minus strand of NZ_JAGGQX010000099.1, from coordinate 10,175 downwards.
TTTGCCTCTTCCATAGCAGAATCTCCACCACCAACAATAATGACTTTTTTTCCACGGAAAAAGAAACCGTCACAAGTTGCACAAGTGCTAACCCCTCGACCAATATTCTCTTTTTCACCAGGAATATAAAGCAGTCTAGCTGATGCACCTGTCGAAAGGATAAGACATTCCGTTTGTATTTCTCCTAATCCGTTTACTTGTAAGGTGAATGGCTTTTTAGATAGGTCAACATCGGTAACCCAACCTCTTTTAAATTCTGCACCAAAACGTTCTGCTTGTTTTCTCATATTATCCATTAATTCTGGGCCCATAATGCCATCTACAAATCCTGGGAAGTTCTCGACCTCTGTGGTTAACGTTAATTGTCCACCTGGCTGATTGCCTTCAATAACCAGTGGCCTCATGTTTGCTCTTGCTAAATAAATCGCTGCTGTTAAACCAGCAGGACCTGTTCCAAGAATAACGACCTTTTCCATACGGTTCCCCCCCGTTATCAGTCAATAAACTTTTTTAACTGGTTGTATCCTGTGTTTTCTTCACTCATTAAAGGGACTATTGCACATTTTTCTGCTAATTCAGTGGTCACTTTGTTAATCCAACCTTTTTCAGCTTCTGCTCTTCCCTTTAATACAGGATCTTTTGTTTCAGTGGCGTAAAGGCTCTGGTTAATTACCCACCATTTAGGGGTTATATCTGCACGTTTTAAATCGTCCTGTAATCGACTAGCTTCTAACACTGGAGTGGCCTCAGCTAATGTTACAATGACCACGCTGGTTTCTTTTGGATTCCTTAAACGAGGCAACAGTGTTTTCACACTCTCAGGTATCTCCCCTGTTGAACGGGCTAGTTCTTTATGATAAGACTGAGCAGCATCTAAAAGGAGTAAGGTGTGCCCAGTTGGAGCTGTATCAATCACAACGATTTCATCCTTTGAACGGGCCACCACTTCTGCAAAAGCACGAAATACGGCAATCTCCTCCGTACAAGGAGAGTTTAAGTCTTCTTCAATATAGGCAAGTGCTTCTTCATCAAGATCATTACTTACCTTCGATAACACTTCTGCCTTGTAAGCCTCAACCTCTTCTGTCGGATTAATACGACTAATGGTTAATTGTTCATTTAGTTCACTTTTTTGAAAAACGAACTCTAAATGGGCAGCGGGGTCTGTTGTGGTTAAATGTACTTTATGACCCTTTTCTACTAATCCAACGGCCATTGTGGATGCCATGGTGGTCTTTCCAACACCACCCTTCCCCATTGTAAAAATCACTCTAATATTATTTAAGGAGAAGTGTTCAATCACTTCATTTAAGGCAGGTAGAGATATAGTATTGTCTTCAACCTCTGTTCGTGTAGCTGGCATTGTATACCGTTTAAATAAGAAACGTAAGTTTTGAACACCTGTTAAGGAATAGGGAACAAACGGTAAGGAATATGTCACAACTTGTTTTAAATCGTTTGGCATTTGCTTTATGGCATTACGTTGTCGTTCATAAAATGCAGTTGAAACTTTATCGTCTGGCAGATAAGATTGCATTAAACCGTTAATAATGAGAGCTTGGTTTGAAATACCAATTTCTTTTAATTCCTTTGATGCACGGTTTGCCTCAAGTAGTGAAGACTCATCGGGTCTTGCAACAAGAATGAGCGTTGTTTTTGTTGAGTCCGATAGAGCGTCCATTGTAACGGAATAGACTTGCTTCTTTTCTGACAACCCAGATAAAGGACCTAAACAAGAGGCACCATGTGTGTTCTCTTCTAAAAAGCCACTCCACGCAGTTGGCAAGTGAAGAAGCCGTAGAGTATGACCCGTAGGTGCCGTATCAAAGATGATATGCTCGTAAGCATTAACTACATTAGGATCAGCCAATAGATTTGTAAACTCATCGAATGCTGCAATTTCAACTGTACAAGCACCTGATAATTGTTCCTCCATAGTAGCGACTACTGCGTCAGGAAGCTTTCCTCGATAGGGTCCAATAATTCTGTCTCGGTATGCTCTTGCAGCTTCTTCAGGATCCAGATTACAAGCATATAGGTTCGGTACACTTTGGATTGCCATTGGAATATTCGTTAGCCCAACTTCCAATACATCCTGTAAGTTTGAGGCAGGGTCCGTACTTACCAGCAAGACCTTTTTCCCTTCATCAGCTAGTGCTACAGCTGTTGCACACGCAGTCGATGTCTTCCCTACTCCACCTTTTCCTGTCAAAAATAAAAACTTGGTGTTCACAATCATTTTCGGATGGAAAGATTGAAACATGAACTTCACTTCTTTCTTATTTCGATGGTTTTAAATCAATTGTAAGACGTGGTTTTGGTTTTTCGCTAAGTTCCTCAGCTGTTACTCCAAACCATTCCGCAAATTCATCGTTGGTTGGATATGCTCCAACTTTAGCAATTTTACCTTCAACTAAGGTTACTGGGAGTGAATCTGGACCCTTTTCGTGAAGAACTTTGTTCACCTCTTTTTTTTCAACAAAAATGGCGGGTTCAAATCCAAGGTTATATCGTTTTATGTCATATCCTTTTTTCTCTAATAGAAAGATAGCAGTTGCCACTCTGGTTAACTCTGGATCTACACTGGGACCACATACACCAGTAGCACAGCACAATGCTGGGTCAAATATCTCAACTTTACTCATTTATCTAACCTCCTAAAGGGTTTCAATATAAGCATTTACTTATATGGATGCTAAAATTAAGGCCAAGAGTATTTATTACTCTTGGCTATTAAATTCTTTCTTACTCACCAGTTTCCGCAAAACGCTTAATGCGATCTCCGATTTCGTCACGCACACGTTGGAAGAATGCCCATTTTTCTTCGTCTGTTCCTTGAGCTTTGGCGGGATCATCAAATCCCCAATGAACTCGTTTAACTTTTGGTGGTGTGATTGGACATTTATCAGCAGCGTCACCACATAAAGTTACAACTAAATCGGCATTGTTTAAATACTCAGGATCAATAATATCAGAAGTATGTTTTGAAATATCAATGCCAGCCTCGTTCATTGCTTTTACAGCATTAGGGTTTAATCCGTGAGCTTCGATACCCGCACTGCGTACTTCCCACTCGTCACCTAAATGTTTCTTTGCCCAACCTTCTGACATTTGGCTTCTGCAAGAGTTTCCTGTACATAAGAAGTAAAGTTTCTTTTTGTTTTCCATGTTGATTTCCACCTTTATTATTAGTTTTAGGCTGCATGTTCTTTAAAATATTTTCTTTTAAACCATAATGCCACGTTTACCAATGCAATCATGACAGGTACTTCTACAAGTGGTCCAATAACGGCCGCAAAAGCTGCACCAGAATGGATTCCAAATACACCAACAGCCACAGCAATCGCTAATTCAAAGTTATTACTTCCAGCTGTAAAAGCAAGAGTTGTTGTTACAGGGTAGTTCGCTCCAATTTTCCTCCCCATGAAAAAGGAAACAAAGAACATTATTACAAAGTAAATTAATAAAGGAATTGCTATACGAACTACGTCTAATGGCAAGCTTACAATAGCGTCCCCTTTTAATGAGAACATAAGAATAATCGTAAATAGTAAAGCAATTAAGGTAATAGGACTGATTTTAGGAATAAACACTTTTTCATACCATTGTCTGCCTTTAGCCTTTACCAACGTAAAACGTGTAATCATTCCAGCTATAAAAGGTATTCCAAGATAGATGAAAACTGATTTAGCTACTTCTATCATCGTAATATTTACAACTGCCCCTTGGATTCCTATCCATTCAGGGATGATGGTTACAAACACATATGCATAAACAGAGAAGAATAACATTTGGAAAATAGAGTTGAATGCTACTAAACCAGCAGCGTATTCCGTATCTCCTTTTGCAAGATCATTCCATACAATAACCATCGCAATACAACGAGCTAAACCAATCATGATAAGACCAACCATATACTCTGGTTTATCAGGAAGAAAAATAATGGCTAATAAAAACATTAGAATTGGTCCAATGATCCAGTTTTGTACAAGCGATAAAGCTAAGACTTTTACATCTTTAAATACTCGCCCAATCTCCTCATAACGAACTTTTGCTAATGGAGGATACATCATTAATATTAAGCCAATGGCAAGTGGAATAGATGTAGTTCCTATCTGCAAACTGTTCATACTGTCTACAAATCCAGGAGAGACAAATCCTAAGCCAATTCCTATTGCCATAGCAAGAAAAATCCAAAGCGTTAGGTATCGATCCAGGAACGATAGACGTTTTTTTTCTGTATTACTCATTTTCTCACTCCCTATTTAAAATAAAGCTAACATCCGCATTGAAGTGTCGGATTCGCCTTTTCAATCATTTTGATTTTATCTGTCTGGTCTGGAACATGTTCCAAAATATCTTCAATAAGTCCATAAAGCTCACTTTCATAGTTAAGGGAATAATATATCCACTGGCCTCTTCTTTCCTCTTTAACCATTCCTGCATCTTTTAATTTTCGAAGATGCTGGCTAATTGATGGCTGGCTCATATCAAACACTTCAAGAAATTCACATACACAACACACACGTTGTTTTAAAATAGCTATAATGGTCAAGCGGGTTTTATCACCTAATAACTTTAAAACATTGGCAGCACTTTCTAATTCAACTATTGATTTCAACATGGTATACACCTCCTCTTTATACATATAAGCAAATAGTAATTTACTTATTTAAAAACCATTAAATTATAAAGGTTTTATAATTTTGTGTTGAATTAATGAAAATTACGCATATCGTATTATTGATATCATCGTTTAAATTGGCATATAACTATTCGCTTATATATTAGAACAATCAACAATTTAAATCAAGTATTTTAATGTAAAGTTATTGTAAATAAAAAGACTGATAACCTAAGCTATCAATCTCATTTATAGCGGTTATAATAAATTTTCCATAGCTATAACATCAACAAATTCACCATCTAGAACCCCTTGGTTTTTAAACACACCTACTTCTCGATAACCCATTTTTTTATATAACCCTTGTCCTAATTGATTGAACGGGAACGTAAAAAGCACCATTTTATGAAATCCATTTTCTTTGGCTAGGAATTCAAGCCTAACCAAAAGCTTTTTTCCAATTCCCTTTCCTCTGTATTCTCTTGAAATATAAACGGAAAGATCAGCAACTCCACCATAAGCACATCGGTTATTGTATTGGTTTAAAGAGGCCCATCCCACAATATGTCCCTCTTCCTCAGCTACAATTGCCTTATATCGGCCAGTATGCTTATCAAACCAATCTTTCATGTAGGAATAATCCTTTATATCTGTTTCTAAAGTGGCAATTCGGTCCTCAATACCTTGATTGTAGATTTCCTTTACGAACTGTATGTCCTGTTCAGTTATTTGTCGTATAATTATGTCCTTCAATTTTCTTCCTCCCGTAATATAACCCCAATTTCATATTCTTTTATGATTTTATAAAATGTGTTCTTCTTTAATTCCATTTGATTCATAAAATCAACGGCTGTCATTTCCTTCCTTTTCCATTGTTCATAATTTGCTTTTAGAATTTTTAATTGCTTATCAGATAATGAGCCTAGGTTCATTTTTGGTCTGCCTAAATGTTTACCTTTTGCTTTTGCAGACTCAATGCCCTCCCGTTGCCTTTTATTAATATCTTCTCTTTCTTTTTCAGCAACAAAAGAAAGAACCTGCAAAACTAAATCTGAAACAAATGTACCTAAAGTATCTTTATATTGTGTTGTGTCCAATAACGGCATATCAATTACCTTTATATCAGCTTTTATTTCGGAGGTAATGATTTCCCATTCTTTTTTAATTTCTTTGGAATTGCGGCCAAAACGGTCAATTGATTTGATATACACTAAATCTCCTTCACGTAAACACTGCTTTAACGCTGTGTATTGCGGGCGATTAAAATTTTTTCCACTCTCTTTATCAATGAATATATCCCTTTCATTAATTCCTAACTCAAGCATTTCATTAAGCTGTCGATCTATGTTTTGATCTTTGCCGCTAACTCGAATGTAACCAAACGTTTTATTTTTCATGATGTAAGTATCTCCTTGATGCTGTTAGATTAGATACTTAAATTATATCACGATAGTTTATAAATATATATATTATTTTGCAAACGTTTGTAAATATCCTTTTATACCTTTAAAAACAAATAAAACATTAATATTTAAGTAGAGTCCTAGTGTTTATAATGGTATACCTTTACGAATATATTTAATTCCCTTTTATGCCAATAGCAGGTCAGGATGAAGAATTAAAATCTTTTTAGAAGTTATATTCGGCGTTAAACCACCTGATTACGTCAAAGAGTTAATGCTTTTTGCGTTGTATCTTAAGCAAAATTGGAATTCCAAGCGGTAGTTTACAGTAGGTAAGTATTCGATGCACGGCTGACTTGCGGATTGGTCGTCTTATTTGCATTTTATGACTGGATTACCACACTATCAAGGTCATCTTAGGCTACATAAAAACAAGTTTATTCGGAAAGAATATACCAATATATATATCTTTGGAGGGGGTACGGAATATGATCAACCTAACATCATCAGAAATCGCTTGTACTTGGACTGGCTATATGAACGATAGTGTGGCTAAGTGCATTCTTGGTTATTTTCTAGTACATGTTGAAGACGCAGAGATAAAGCCTATTATACAGTTTGCATATGACCTTACAGTTTCTCATATAGAAAAACTAACTCATCTTTTCGAAGAAGAACAATTGCCATTACCAACAGGATTTACTAACGAAGATGTCAATTTAAATGCTCCTCGCCTATATACTGATTCATTTATGCTGACTTACATAAACCACATGGCAAAGGTTGGTTTACTTGCTTATAGTGGACTCGTTTCCATGAGTGCAAGAAAAGATGTAAGGGGTTATTTTATGGAAGGACTAAAAGAAACGTCAATTTTATTCGACAGAAGTTCAGATGTCGCACTTTCTAAAGGATTGTTTGTAAGAGCACCGTATATTGCATACCCAACAAAGACTGATTACGTAGATAGCAAAAGTTATTTAAGTGGTTTTTCTCTTTTCAATAAGCAACGCCCTTTAAACACAGTTGAAATATCTCATCTTTATATGAACATTCAAACCAATTTAATAGGTAGTCATCTTTCTATTAGTTTTGCTCAAACATCACCGAGAAAAAATATACAAAAGTGGATGTTAAGAGGTAACGATATTTCAAAAAAGCATATGCAGATTTTTTCTGCAACTCTACTCGACAATGATATACAACCACCAGTTTCACCAGATGTTGCTATAACAAATTCAACTACACCGCCATTCTCAGACAAACTAGCCATGTCTCATATGGCATTGTTAAGTGCGACTGGTTCAGGAAATTACGCAACTGGAGCGGTGGCAAGTCAAAGAACAGACCTTTTTCTAAATTATGAACGCTTATCGCTAGAAGTCGCTCAGTATGCTAAGGACGGAGTTAACATCATGATTGATAACAAATGGCTAGAACAACCACCTGGAACTACCGATAAACAAAAACTATCCCAAACAAAAGACACCGAATAATTAAAGTTTATGGCTGATATTTCAATAAGAGTGTCGCCTTTTCTTATTTAGGGATACGACAATTTAGTCTAGTTACTGTCACTGGAATACTGGTCGGTATTGATTACTTATTTATGGTGTGTGCTTTTTTACCCACTTATCCAGATACTTTTATAAAACTTTATTTCACAAACCTGCCACGTTAGCGGAACGAGGAAAGCGATTGCTCTTATTGAACAATCGCACCCGGTAGTTTAAGTGAAACTATTCACAAGACATTCAACACTTCTCACACAAATTCCTACCTGGTATAATTCTAATTCAACTGATACCCTAGTTATTAGAATTTATATTCGGTCATTGTATCTTGTAATACAATACTTGACATTTTTAAATATGTGTATTATAGTTTTCAACAAGAATAAATCACAAATCTAATTAGGCTATGATAAGGACATGAATCATTGGTACATTTTCTTGATAGAGAACAGGGTCATTGGCTGAAAGCCCTGAAGAAAAACGAATGATTTACCACCTTGGAGCTATTATAGGGAAATGTATCATTCAAAGTATCTATAATCGGTAAATCCGTTATCTTTTTTGAGCATAAAGCATTCTTAATTGTGTTTTATGGAATCAGGGTGGAATCACGACCACACTCGTCCCTATTATTGGGATGAGTGTGGTCTTTTTTTTTATACAAAATTAAATAGTTAGGCGTTGAAAAGGACATGAATCATTCTTCGTTTTCTTATCAGAGAACAGGGTCATTGGCTGGAAGCCCTGAAGAAAAGTGAATGATTTACCACCTTGGAGCTATTATAGGGAAATGTATATTCAAAGTATCTATAATCGGTAAATCCGTTATCTTTTTTGAGCATAAAGCATTCTTAATTGTGTTTTATGGAATCAGGGTGGAATCACGACCACACTCGTCCCTATTATTGGGTTGAGTGTGGTCTTTTTTTATACAAAATTAAATAGTTAGGAGTTGAAAAGGACATGAATCATTCTTCGTTTTCTTATCAGAGAACAGGGTCATTGGCTGGAAGCCCTGAAGAAAAGTGAATGATTTACCACCTTGGAGCTATTATAGGGAAATGTATCATTCAAAGTATCTATAATCGGTAAATCCGTTATCTTTTTGAGCATAAAGCATTCTTAATTGTGTTTTATGGAATCAGGGTGGAATCACGACCACACTCGTCCCTATTATTGGGATGAGTGTGGTCTTTTTTAATACAACTTAAAATCAGGAGGAATAAAAATGTCTAATCAACTGGAAGCAGAAAAAAGAAATCATCGAAAGCTAGGTCAAGAGTTAGAACTGTTCACTTCAATGGATGAGGCTCCAGGAATGCCTTTTTTCTTACCAAATGGATTGGTGATTCGGAATGAACTTGAAAATTTATGGAGAAAGAAACACAAAAAGGCAGGCTATCAAGAAATTAAAACACCCATTATGTTGAAACAGGAACTTTGGGAACAATCAGGTCATTGGGATCATTATCATGAAAATATGTATTTTTCCAATGTGGATGAACAAAATTATGCCATTAAGCCAATGAACTGTCCTGGTGCTATATTAATTTTCAACAGCAAACGAAGAAGCTATCGAGAATTACCTATCCGTTTTGCAGAACTTGGATTAGTTCACAGACATGAACTTTCGGGTTCTTTAAATGGACTTTTAAGAGTGCGTTCCTTTACTCAAGACGATGCACATTTATTTGTTCGAGTTGACCAGATTGAGTCCGAAATTGATAAAGTTCTTGAGTTAGTAGATGAGTTTTACTCCCACTTTGGTTTTGAATATAAAGTAGAGCTTTCTACGAGACCAGAAGAGTACATGGGTTCCGAAGAAATCTGGGGTAAAGCTGAATTAGCGTTGGAATCTGTTTTGAAGAGTAAAGGAGTTAATTACCAGATTAATCCTGGTGATGGGGCATTTTATGGTCCGAAAATAGATTTTCATATTTTAGATTCACTTGGAAGAAGCTGGCAATGTGGTACAGTCCAATTGGATTTTCAAATGCCTCAAAAGTTTAATTGTGCTTATGTAGGTGAAGATAATAAACTTCATCTTCCCGTTTTGATTCATAGAGCCATCTATGGTTCCGTAGAGCGTTTTATGGCAATTTTAATTGAACATTTTGCTGGGGAGTTTCCACTTTGGCTGGCACCTGTTCAAGCAAAAATAATACCTATTTCTGATTCACACGCAGTTTTTGCAAATGAAGTGAAATCCCAATTGGAATCAGCAGGATTGCGTGTGGAAGTCGATTATAGGGCTGAGAAGATGGGATTGAAGATTAGAGAAGCTGAAAAACAAAAGATTCCTTACATGCTTGTTATCGGTGATAAAGAGATGGAGAACCAATCCTTGGCGTTAAGAAAGCGAAAAGAGGGAAACCTTGGTGTGATGAGTATACAAGAAACAATTGAACAGTTCATTAAAGAAATTAACAGTAGTAGATAAACTCCATTCAAAGCCCGAAAGGATTATATTCCTTTTGGGCTTTCCCTTAAAAGTACCCCAAAGATTGGAATACCTTGTTAAACTAACCTGCTAGTTACTTCAATAACAAAAAAAGATCGCCGTAGCGGTCCTCAACTTAAACTAATGCACCCGTTAGCCATCCATGAAGCGCAAAAATCAGCGCTTCACCACAG